>JAFDCT010000029.1 GCA_019312695.1 Deltaproteobacteria bacterium
ACTCGGTCATCCCGGGGTCACCTGGACCCGAGTCGTCACATCTTCTTCCATTGAGATAACCATGGGCCTGTTTGGAACATATGCACAAATCGGCGTCGGCGTTATCGCTGCATTTTTTGTATTTTTGGGCGTTTTCCTGGTCTTTGGCATGCAGGGTCCTGCGGCTTTCTCAGCCGAGGGGGAAGCGGCAGCTGAAGAACAGCAGGAAGGGAAATTTACAGAAAAAATGGCTGCCATTCTGTTTCAGGAAGCCGAGGATGCTTTTGTTTACAGAAGAGATAACAGGAATGATCCCTTTGTTCCTTTTGTCCAGGAGCGGGTGGTGGCAACCGAGGTCCCTGTTGAGGAGCTAACCGGTATGCGGAAATTTGAACCCGGGCAGCTTGCGGTAGTCGCTATTGTGTCAAGACCAGGCGATATTTTTGCAATGGTTCAGGATTCAAATAATCAGGGATATATTATTCGTGAAGGCATTTTATTGGGACGGACCGGTGTGGTTGAGGCGATAGTGCCGAATAAGGTGATTGTAAAAAATTACACTTACAACCTCGCCGGAGACAAAATATATAAAACCGTGGAAATGGTGTTGAAACAAGAGGGGGAAAAATAGCAATGACCCGCAGGGTATGCTTTAGAAAAACTGTGCTATGGTTTGCAGTGCTGCTTTTCACTTACTTTGTAGCAGATAATGTGAATAACACTTTTGCTGAGCAGCTTGCTTTTGCGGCCCCTGGCCCGTATCAGATTACCGGGATTAATACCAGTAAGTCTGATGATGGAATAATCCTTAGGGTCACCGGTTCTGCTCCACCGACATTTACCATGTATGAACTGTTTGAACCCGAGAGAGTTATCCTGGATATTGCAGACGGTTCATTTGCTGAGTCCTTAAAACTCCCGATGGAACTTGGAACAGGGCCTGTCACTCAAATCAAGGGGCAGGTGCTTGATGATAAGGAGCCTCTTATTGCCCGACTTGAAATGATTACATCAGGAGCGGCAAGCTATAATGTTGAGCGGGATGAAAATGATATTGTAGTTTCTTTTAAACAAAGTAAGGGCGGTGAAAAAGCTCCAGCAATTATGGCATCAGCCAAAAAAGTTCCTGCAATGCCAGAAAAGGCAGGTGAACCTGTTGAGCAAAAGGAACAGGAAATGGAAACTGCTCAGCCTGAAGAGGTAAAAGTCGTCCAGGCTGAGGAAGCATCAGCACCTGTTTCCCCTGGCACCGCAACGGTCTTGGATGAGTTTGTCTATGCCGGTTATGAAAAACAGCCTATAACAGTTGATTTCTATAAAATAGATCTTCACAATGTATTTCGGCTTTTTGGTGAAATCAGCGGCATGAATATTGTTATTGCCCAAGGTGTAGGCGGTACTCTGACCCTGGCCCTTGATAATGTGCCGTGGGATTTTGTCCTGGATGTCATTTTAAACCTGCAGAACCTCCAGGCGATTGAGCGTTATAATACCCTGGTCATTGCCCCGCAAGGAGCAACTTTTGACTGGCCTGAACGTGAAGAAGAAAAGGTTGCAGTCAAAAAAGACAAAGTTCTCCTGGAGGAAGTGGAAAAGCTGCAGGTGATCCAGAAGATGGAGCTTTCACCTGAAGTGCTTGAGGCCCAGAAGTTAATAAGACAGGCGCGGGCCCATGAAAAGCAGGAAGAATTTGATGATGCGCTCATGCTGTATGAAAAGGCTTTCGAAATGTGGCCGGATAACGGCAAACTTGCAGGACGTCTGGCCTCCTTATACCTGGTGCACATGGGGATGAATGCCAAAGCAGTCTATTACGGTAAACAGGCGTTGAAGATTGATGAAAATGATAGTGCCAGTGCCCTTTATACAGCTATCGGACTTGCCAACATGAAAAAGAATGCTGAGGCCAGGGAATATTTTGAAAGTGCAGTCAGCAGCAAGCGGCCGGACAGCGAAGCCCTCATCAGTTACGCTATGTTCTCTGAAGATAGTGGCGACTATATAAATGCATTATTGCTTCTGGCCCGTCATGAGAATTTATACGGGGACTCTCTTGATACCATGATAGCCAGGGCCAGAATTCTGGACAAAGAGGGCAACAGTGAGAAGGCAGCAGCAGAATACCGGGCTATTTTGCTTTCCGGTTACCAGCTGCCTGCTGATTTAACACGTTATATTAAGGGAAGGCTGGCTCTTGAGGGCGCAAAATCACAGGAGCGCATGTAGCAAGAAACGAGATTATCATTGGAATGAAAAATATATTGGTGGGGCCGAGTCTATGAAAATAGAACAGCTTTCTGAACCAAAAATAAAGTTGGGAAAAAAGTCTATGCATGCCACAAAAAGAAAATTACTGGGCGGAGTTGCTATAGTTGCATTGCTTATCCTGCAAGGTTGTGCTTCTCAATCGATGCAGCAGTCATCGGAGATGCAGGCAGAGGAGATGAGTCCTGCGGCAACTTCTGGTGAGGCGGTAGCCGGCGAGCCGCGGGAAAGCGCAACGCAGCCGGTCCAGACTGAAGTCACTCCTGCCGTTCAGGCAGCTGAAAAGCCATCAACCTTGCCTGTCCGTTTTCAAAGACCCTCATATCTTATAAAGGAGACCGGGCTTGAAGATGAGAGTGTCGGTATGGATGAGGAACTGAGTTTGAAAGTGGGTGCAGACATATCGACTACAACAGGTCCGGTACCGCTGCGTGATATCATGAAGCGCCTTGCCTCCCTGCACAATATGAATGTCAGCTGGGCCAGTGATGTTGACCAGTATGTTTATATGGATGTTGATATCAGTGCCAATGACGATTTTTTCGTAGCCCTGGAAAATATGCTCCGCCAGGTTGACTATTTTTATGAGTTGAAAGGCAATACGTTAATAATAAAATTTAAAGAAACCAGAAAATTCCATGTTGCCCTGCCCCCCCGCATCAAGGGCCAGGCAAATATCAATACGACTGGCGGCACAACTACCAATACCGATGCGGATAATTCCCGCTGGGATATAATCAAGAACGACCTGGACCAGATTCTTGACACATGGGCCCAGAGATACAAGGCACCACCAGCAGCCAAACCGGAAGCTGAGGAAGGTGAGGGCGAGGAGGTAGAGCCTGTTCAGTACGGCTCTACTATTACCCAGACTCAGAGTGGTTTTTATTCTGTTGACCCGGCCCTGGGCCTGATAACGGTAACAGCACCCAAGCCGCTGCTGGAAAAAATTGACATTTACGTTGAGACCCTCAAGGAGGAGATGTACAAACAAATATCCATAGAAGCCAAAATCCTTGAGGTAACTCTTGAAAATGAGTCACAGAAAGGAATTGACTGGAGCGGGCTCTTAAAAGACAGTGCTTTCAACTTCAATGTAGACTTCGGCACTGGTGGACAGATTTACCCTGATTCCGGCGGGTTTATCGATACCATTTCCCTAGGGACAAAATCATTTGATCTGATTCTGGATGCGCTTGAGGAACAGGGTACAACCAAAGTGCTTTCCAATCCAAGAATCAGCGTCATGAATGGCCAGCCGGCCGTTATCTATGTCGGTGACAATGTCACCTATATCAGTGAAGTCGAGACCACAACAGACGAGGGGGTTGTGACAACATCCGCTACAACGGCACAGGTTGTTTCCGGTTTGCGTCTGGAGGTGTATGCCACCATAATGAGTGATGATGAAATTGTCATGAGTATCATTCCCATGATCTCCCAGCTTGAAGAGCCCATTGAATACCGCCAGTTTGGCTTGAACCAGGTCGGGCTCCCCTTTGTCCGGGAAAGAACAATGAATTCTATTATCCGTTTGAAAAACGGCGAAATGCTCATTGTGGGCGGCTTGATCAGTTCACAGGAAATCGATGAGGGCAGTAATATTGTCGGGCTGGGTAAGATTCCGATGTTGAAATATATTTTCGGCAATGAAGCTGAATCAATCACCAGAAAGGAACTGGTTATTCTGCTTCGGCCAAGGATAATATAACGAAGGCAAATATTATTAATAAAAAATAATCCAAATATTACGCAAAACCGAATTCAAATTTGGAAGGAGATTCCACCATGGCAGTAAAAAGATTCTTTCTCTTCGGCTTTTTGGCACTGTTCGTTAGTGGCTGCGGCTCAGGTCATTCTGTGACCGAAACCCTCCACATCCCGGATACACCAACGGCTGGAACCGTCTGCGCCACGAATAAGACAGTCGTGCTGTTGCCTTTTGCAGATTATTCCTCTGGAGATGATGTCATATCTGTGTATGCAAGGAGCAGAAACGTGACAGAGGCCCTTACCGACAGGTTTGTGGACAAAGGATTTAAAATGCCGATCCAGGAGGACGTAACCCAGTATCTGGTGGATACCAATATCATCAGGCTCCCACCCCAGGACCGCACTCTTAAGCTCAAGGAAGAACTGGATGGCGAGTGGTCTGATGTAATGAAAGGCGAATTCGAAAAATGGATTGAAGCTGACAAAGAATACACTGCCTCAATGAGCGGCGGTGCGGCAAATCCGGCAAATGCTCCTGGTGTCCATGGGTTGAACAAAATGAGTGTTTCAAAGCTGGGCCGCACGTTTAATGCAGACTATGTCGTACGCGGCCGGATCATAGAATACAACCTGCAGAAAGAGCATACCTGGGCCCTAAAGAAAAAAGGCATCCTGCCTTTCATTATGGGCGGCACAACCCAGGCAGCTTTTGGTTTTGCGGAAACAGAAGATTACGATAACCTGAATAACATAGCCCTTTGGGGTTTGGCAGGCGCCATTATCGGCTATAACGCGGACACGCCATTTAATCCTGAAACTACCACAATCACACCAACATCAACTATCACAAGCGGTGACTCTGACGCTGAATTCTGGAATACCGTGACCTGGGGCCTGGTAGGTGGCGGTGCCGCGCATCTTGTCAACCATAGCGGCGATACACC
>JAFDCT010000030.1 GCA_019312695.1 Deltaproteobacteria bacterium
GATCCTGCCACAAACTCAACCGTTCGGCCCGGCCCAGGTGCATAGATTCACCTTTCCTGGCCAACCATAAACCCTCGCCGTTAAAGCTGTAAATCGGGATAAGGTCTTTACGGTCTGAGGCTGAAAGAATTACACTGACCAGGCTATCCAGGATAAAGGGATCCGAGGTCGGTTGCATATAATAACTTGAAACCATGTGCAGCTTTTTAACTCTTAAAGCTTTCACATAGGTGAGGCGCATCTTGTTATCTGTAATTTTGAGCTGGCGCAGGGTAAAATCTTTGCCGGTGGCAAAATCCCTTGTTGTCACGACCAAGGACTTTTGCTTATTCTTGCATCCTTCATATAATTTTTACTGTGAATTGAAATTATCACAATACACTAAGTTTGTGCTTTTTCTGCATTTTTTAGTATATATAGTACTTAGGTCAGATATTGAATATCTCAACAACGACTTTTCCCAGGAGTTATAATCATGAAAAAATGCCCCAGCTGTAAATACGAAAGAACTGAACAGGACAACCTGCACTTCCCAGAATATGAATGTCCCTCGTGTGGGGTTATTGATAAGTATAAGGCCAAATTCGAATTTGCTGAATTGGAAAAAAAACGTGAGAAACAACGAAAAGCCAAGTTGGAAAAAATAAAAAAAGAACAGGAACTCAAACGTAAGGCAGTAGAAGAAAAACAAAGGAAAGAGGCAGAGGAGGAAAAACTTCGCCGGGAAGTGGAAGAGCTTCTGAGAAAAAAAACTGAAGAAAAAAAACGGCTTGAAGATGAAAGGTTAAGGAAAGAGGCAGAAGAAAAATTACAGCTCGAAAAAGAACAGCATGAGAAAGAAGAGCTGACGCGCAGGGAAAAAGAGGAAGAGGAAAGATTAAAAAAACTGGAAGCAGAGAAACTGTTTCAGGAGCGCGAACGCCTCAGAAAAGATGCTGAAGAGAAACTTCTTCGGGAGCAAGAACGGCTAGAGAAAGAAACCCTGGAAAGATTTCTGCAGGAACGGGAAAGGTTGGAAAAGGAGGCCAAAGAAAGACTCCTGCAGGAACAGGAAAGATTGAAAAAAGAGGCAGAGCAAGAGAGACAGGTTGAAGAAGAACAGTTGAGAAAAGAGGCAGAGCAGAAACTGCAGGCAGAGGAACAAAGACTGAAGAAAGAAGCCCAGGAAAAGCTGTCCAAGGAACAGGAGCGCTTACGAAAAGAAGCTGAGGAAAAAAGGCGGGCCGAGGAAGAACGATTAAAAAAAGAGGCTGACCAGAAGCTGAAGACAGAGGAACAAAGGCTAAAAAAAGAAGCTGAAGAAAAAATGCGCCAGGAGCAGGAGAGCAGAAAAAGAAAGGAGGAAGAGGCCAGGGTTCAGCTCGAAAAACAGCAAAAAAAGATTATACAGCAGGTAGAGAGATCTAAAGACAAAATCATTTCTACAACTGAGATGGAAGATGGTTATCAACTCTTTGATATGTGTCCGTTCGTCATTGCTCAAACCGGCAAGGGACTTTCCTTCATAGGCTTTGGTGAATCAAAAAATAAATGGCAGCATGGGCGCTGCATGGAAGAATACTGCCGGCTCTGGACCTGGAAGGTTGACAAAAAAGGTGAACCATATGCCCAGGGCTGCGCCCTGCAGTTCCTGGGATTGAACGAAGAGGAAATCACCAGAAACTTTTCTATCAAGAACAGACAAATCCTAGAAGGAAGACCCCCTTTGGAGGGTGATGAAATAGATTTCGAAGACAAAGACACAAAGGTTTAATGACATCTGACAGATCGAGTCTGAACTGATACATTGCATTTTAGTTTGAGTTCAGAATAGACCTTCCTTTTGCGCAATTGGTATATTTTGTTTGGGAAGTTTAGATTGCCATTCCACATGGCAACTGAGATTTTGGGCCGAAGAAATCTCTATTGTGGCAAGTAATTGTAACTTTTGATCAAAAATCCTATTTAATTTTTTACTGGAAACGCCCGATAGCTAGGCTAACTATTTGCAAGTTGTTTTTTTGCAGTATTAGCAAGATATACAGAGTAATGCTGCAAAATGCCCCTAATAAATTGTTATGAATTATGGAGAACAATAAATTGGATATAGGCTATATATTAATGATCGCCAGGTGGGTAGGATTACTTTTAATAGTACTCGGCTGGTTACAACTCATACCTCTTTTGCTTGGCTGGATCGGCTTTGGTCTTGCAGGCATTTCCTTTATTTTTGAGTCAATCACCCAAAAAAACTTGGCACATCCTAACACAGATGGCAAATCCGTGGAGCAAAATAGTTCCCAAAAAAAATAAAAACAGTTCATACCAAGTCGCTTCCGCTGGCTGCAAGAAGCGCGTCGTACTGACTCGGTCAAATTTGTCGGCCAGCATATAAGCTCAAGCATTAGCCAAACATCAGACAAGAAAAAAGAAATTTCCATGGCGCTAAAAAACCTTTTGATCAGAGATGAAAAAAGCACCGATTATAGTGCAATCTCTGAGGTAACTATCTCAGCATTCGAAAAAATGGAAATCAGCAATCACACCGAACAGTTTATCATAGAAGCATTACGATCAGCGAAAGCCTTGACCGTATCACTGGTCGCAGAGGTAGATGCACGTATTGTTGGACACATTTCCTTTTCTCCCGTTACTATGTCAGACGGCACGAAAGACTGGTACGGTTTAGGTCCAGTTTCAGTGCATCCAGAATTTCAACGTCAGGGCATTGGAAAGGAACTTATACGAGAAGGGTTGTCACGCTTGAATGACCTTAAGGCAAAAGGCTGTTGTTTGGTCGGGCATCCACAATATTACCGAAAATTTGGGTTTGAGAATGTTGATGGATTGATCCACGAGGGAGTTCCCCCTGAAGTCTTCTTCGTTCTTTCATTCGATGGAAATATACCGCAAGGCCATGTCGTGTTTCACGAAGGGTTTAATGCAAATTAATTATTATTTGGAGCGAATCTTGCTTTGCGACTAAAATTCAGTAATTAAAAAATCAATATGGGACTCATATCCGCTTTGAATCATCACTAGCAACATCCCCTGAAGAACTTACTATTGCCAGTGCAAATCTTAACTGGTATTTTTTCATATCTGAGTCAACATTGTGGCAAGTAATCTGTACTTTTTAAAAGGAGTTAAAAAGAGAAAAATAATAATGAATTATTTACAAAAGGTGCTAACAGTTTTGTTTGTGATTGGATTTATATCAATAGGTGCGGCTCACCAGAGTATAACTGAATCAAATTTTCAAGAAATAAACTCCAAAGCTGAACAAGGAGAGGCTGATGCTCAATATAAATTAGCTCTCATGTATAAAAATGGTCAAGGGGTTCCTCATGACGATGAGCAAGCTATCCAATGGTATACAAAAGCAGCCAAGCAGGGGCATGTTGATGCTCAATATAAATTAGCTCTCATGTATAAACATGGTCAAGGAGTTCTTCTAGATTTTAAGCGAGCTATCCAATGGTTTACTAAAGCCGCTGAGCAGGGGCATGTTGATGCTCAATTTTTTTCAGCTCTTATGTATAAAAATGGTCAAGGAATTCCTCAAGATTTTAAGCAAGCTATCCATTGGTATACAAAAGCCGCTGAGCAGGGGGATGTTGATGCTCAATATAATTTGGCTCTTATGTATAAAAATGGCCAAGGAGTTTTGCAGGACTATACGATAGCTTATGCATGGTTTAATCTTGCAGCTTTTCAAGGTGGAGAACTTCCTAGAAAGAATATAGACATTATCTTAGAAAGAATGACCCCAAGTCAAATTGAGGAAGGGCAGAAACATTTCAAAGAATTATACGATAAGATATACAATCGGGACAAGTAACTAAAGAATACAAAGTGTTAATTACTGCTATGAAGATGAACGCTGCCAGAAAAGGCAGGGTTTTTCATTGCCACTATAAACTTTGGATGGCAAAAAAATTGCTGAAACCATCTATAGTGGCAAGATAGTTATGCAACCCTAACCAATTGCGGAACAACCATGCATAGAATCCTATTTTCCCTAATACTTATTATCGTTTTTTTAACTCCTAGTTTGACCTTGGGTTGTGGACCTGGTGAGTTGGGACCTTCAATAAAAATAACTATCAAATTTTTAGAAAGTAGATTCGCAGGCGGTCCAAGTAGCTTAAAAATTGATGCTGATTGTGATATAGCATACAGATTTCATACAAAAAGTGATAAGGGAGAAA
>JAFDCT010000031.1 GCA_019312695.1 Deltaproteobacteria bacterium
AGGTATTCTGGTTTGATTTTTTAAACTTGCTCAGACGGTACACACCGACACCGGTCATAAAGCCATCGGTTCCCGGTTCATCATAATTGACCACGATACGGGTGGCATCGACCTCCTCGACAACTCCGTCACCACCTGCCAGCAGACAGGTGCCCGAATCACTGGCAACCACTTTCTCCAGTCCCGTTCCTATCAGCGGGGCTGCAGTCCTCAGCAGCGGTACTGCCTGACGCTGCATGTTGGATCCCATCAGGGCCCTGTTGGCGTCATCATTCTCCAGGAATGGAATCAGGGCCGTTGCAACTGAGACGAGCTGATTCGGCGCCACATCGATATAGGTGACCTGATCACCGCTGGTAATGACAACCTCACCTTCTTCACGGGCAATAAGATTATCATCGACAATCTTCCCTTTTGCGTCCAGCTCGACCTTGCTGGGAGCTATCAACTCGTTTTTTTCGGCCATGGCGTTGAGATATACAATATCATCTGTGATCTCCCGGTCAACTACCCTGCGGTAAGGGGTTTCAATGAAACCGAATTCATTGACCCTCGCGTAAGCAGCCAGGGAGACAATGAGACCGATGTTGGGGCCTTCAGGTGTTTCAACAGGACATATCCTCCCATAATGGGTGGGATGCACATCCCGCACCTCAAAACCGGCACGTTCTCGGGACAGGCCACCGGGGCCGAGGGCACTCAACCGCCGCTTGTGGGTAACCTCGGAAAGCGGGTTGGTCTGGTCCATGAACTGTGAAAGCTGGCTTGTGCAAAAAAACACCTTGATAGCCGAAGTGATGGGCTTGGGATTTATCAGGTCATGGGGCATGAGGGTTTCAACCTCCTGCAATGTCATGCGTTCCCTGATCGCACGTTCCATGCGAACCAACCCGATGCGGTACTGGTTTTCAACGAGTTCACCGACCGTCCGCACGCGCCTGTTGCCAAGATGGTCAATGTCATCAACCTTACCCTGCTCGTCCTTCAGGCGTACCAGGTAGCGGACCGATTCTACAATATCTTCCTTGGTCAGTGTTTTAATCGAAATATCGGTATCAATCTTCAGCCTAGCATTGATCTTGAAGCGTCCCACCTCAGATAGATCATAGGTGGCTGAGTTAAAAAACAGATTATTGAAAAAAGAGATCGCCACCTCCGGTGTCGGGGGGCTGCTCGGGCGCAGCCGCCTGTATATTTCAAGCAGGGCCTCTTCGGTATCGACGATCTTATCAAGCGCCAGGGTCTTTCTAAACGAATCACTGAAATGTGTTCCGTCGATAAAGAGTACCTCAAAGTTCTTGACCTTGGCTTCCCGGATCGAATCGAGAACAGACTCGGTAATTTCTGAATTCAACATGGCGATGACCTCACCGGAAGACGGATCAACGATGTCCTGGGCCAGATATTTACCCAGCAGTTCCTCGGGCTCAACATCAAACTCTTTAATGTCGGCATCCTCCATTTTTTTAATGAGGGTTCTGCTGATTTTCCTGTTCTTTTTAACGATTATCTCGCCTTTCTTGGGTCCTGTTATATCCTTGGTGGCACGTTGCCCCAGCAACAGGGCCGAATCAAATTCCTTCTTGAACTTCTTGCGTTTGATGGAGATTTTCTCCGTTTTATAAAAAAGGTGCAGCAGTTCTTCAGAATCGTACCCCAGGGCACGCAAAAGGGTGGTCACCGGGAACTTTCTGCGCCGGTCAATACGGACATAAAGTACATCCTTAACATCAAATTCAAGATCTATCCATGATCCGCGTACCGGAATGATCCTCGCCGAGTAAAGGAGTTTACCACTGGAATGGGTTTTACCGTTGTCATGCGCATAGAAAAGGCCGGGAGACCGCTGCAGCTGACTGACAATAACCCGTTCTGTACCGTTAACGACAAAAACGCCGTCCCTTGTCATAAGGGGCACGGATCCAAGGTATACCTCCTGCTCTTTGATATCCCTGATATTCTGGACACCTGTTTCGGTATCAGTGTCATACGTAACCAGGCGAACGGTGATCTTGATAGGCACTTCATAGGTCATGCCCCTCTCAACACACTCTTCAACCGTGTACTTTGGCGCACCATAGTTGTAGCGGACAAACTCCAAAAAACATGTGCCATTAAAATCTGAAATCGGGAAAATACTTTTAAAGATGCCCTGCAGGCCAACATCATCTCTTTTATCTGGCGCTACATGCAACTGTAGAAATTTTTCATAGGAAATTCTCTGCATCTCAATAAGATGCGGAATCTCCACAATACTGGTGGTTTTGGCAAAATTCTTCCTGACTCTGTTCATCGTCCCCATCGAGCAATGCCCTCGTCTTTTTGTAACCGGTTTAAACCTTTGTCGTATCGCAGGTCTTGGTTGCTGTAAAGGACCTGCCAAACAAATTCCTCAGGTCCTTTATTTTTTATTCAATAATTACAATTAATTACGGCATATTTGAAAGGGTGGCCGCTGCCCTCTTTTTTTCTGTTCCTTGAGAACGCAACAACGCTACGGAGATCATCTCCGTAGCGTCCTGATATGTCAATTTCAGCCGTATGGTTTTTGGCTGGTTTTGTATTTGTAATAATTGAGTAATAGTGAAAATTCCTGTAACCTGACGTTTATGATCCGGATTATTTAAGTTCAACAGATCCGCCGACAGCCTCAATCTTTTCCTTGATTTCCTGGGCTTCTTCCTTGGTTACACCTTCCTTGATCGGCTGTGGTGCAGACTCAACCAGTTCCTTTGCTTCCTTCAAACCGAGTGATGTAATAGCACGGATCTCTTTGATCACTTTAATTTTCTGGTCGCCTGCACCTGCCAGAATTACATCAAATTCGGTTTTCTCTTCTGCCGGAGCAGCACCAGCGTCAGCAGGGGCAGCTCCCGCAGCTGCAACTGCCACTGGAGCGGCAGCAGATACACCAAATTTCTCTTCCAGTTCCTTGATAAATTCAGAGAGCTCAAGAACGCTCATATTTGAAATAAAATCTACTACATCATCTTTTGTTACAGCCATTTTCTTATCCTCCTGGCGACTTTGTTTTCTGTATAATATTAATTAGCAGCCTGTTCTTTCTGTTCTTTAATTGCCTGCAGTGCACAAAGGAAAGTTCTTGGAACTCCGCTCAGCACCTGTACAAGACCGGTTGGTACAGCGTTCATTACTGAAAGCATCTGGCTCAGCAGGACTTCCTTGCCAGGAAGCTTGGACAATGCCGTAATATCGTCTGCTGACAATATTCTGCCTTCAAGCGACGCTGACCGAATCCTAAGTTCAGGATGATCTTTGCAAAAATCTGAGAGAATCTTTGCCGGAGATACAGGATCACCGTAGGACACAGTTAACGCTGTGGTCCCGACGAAATATTCCTGCAAACCCTTAAACTCGGTATCCTCTACTGCCCTGATGAGCAGTGTATTCTTTGCAACCCTGAACTCGGCATCATTTCTGCGTAAATTATGCCGCAATTCCTGCAGAACCGGTACTGTAAGGCCTTTGTAGTCGGCAACAATGGCAATTTTTGCTTTTGCAAACTTGTCACTGAGTTCCACGACTTCTGCAACCTTTTCTTCGCGATTCACTTTTTTCCTCCAATTTGCAGCCCATTTTGTATTAGGGCCGATTAAGGTTTTCAGCAGGTTCAGGCTTTAATTGTATGTCGCCGAGTGTTTGCTAATCGTTTCATACAGTTTCAGGTGAAAAAGAGAAAATTGGATTTGCTCTCCATCTCTGCCCTAAAAAAACTTTTCACAAATTGTGTCTCGGCAGGTCCCGGCTTGGCCGGGATTAAACAAAAAAGTACCTGCTGTCTTTGACAATGAAACCGGATACAAACCGGATTTCTTTATATTAATATACGGTCCTCATACCAGAGTACCGCATTGGTTAATAACCTGTTACAACTACACCTGTTTGATCAGGTTCCGAACATCCAGAGGATCAACTTTAACTCCAGGCCCCATGGTCGTGGAAAGACTGATGCTCCTCAAATAAATACCTTTGCTAGTCGAGGGTTTCAGCTGGATAATCTTGTCAATAAAGGCCAGGACGTTTTCCTTCGTCTTCTGGGAACCGAATGAGGCCTTTCCTACCATGGCATGAACTACGCCGGCCTTGTCAACCTTGAAATCGACCTTTCCGGACTTTATCTCCTGCACGACTCTGCCGACATCAAAGGTAACAGTGCCGAGCTTTGCGTTTGGCATGAGGTTCCGCGGTCCGAGGATTCTGCCTATCTTGCCTACAGTTGCCATCATATCGGGTGTGGCGATCGTCCGGTCAAACTCAAGCCAGCCACCCTGGATTTTTTCGACAAACTCGTCACCGCCGGCGTAATCTGCTCCTGCATCAAGGGCCTCTTTTTCCTTTTCACCCTTGGCAAATACCAGAACCCTGATATCCTTGCCTGTACCATTGGGCAGGACAACACTGCTTCTTACCATCTGGTCTGCATGGCGAGGATCTACCCCGAGACGAATTGCAATATCGACAGACTCGTCAAATTTGGCATAACTTCCCTTCAGGGCAAGCTCAACTCCCTCGTCGAAACTATATATTTTGCCGGTATCAATAACCTCTGCTGCTTTTCTGTAATTTTTGCCTCTCTTAGCCATGGCTTTATTCTCTCCATCTATATAAAAATATCACTGCTGCTTTCTTGCTGAAAAATTATGAGATTACTTCAATTAAAGGTGTCAGGGCTAACTTATTTTACTACAGTCAGTCCCATACTCCGGGCTGTTCCTTCAATGATCTTCATGGCCCCGTCAATATCAAAGGCGTTTAAATCAGGCATTTTCAGTTCAGCGATCTCTTTGATCTTGCTGCGAGAAATCTTACCAATTCTTTCCATTTTGGGATTACTGGATCCCTTTTTGAGGTTGGCTGCCTTCATCAAAAGCACTGAGGCCGGAGGCGTCTTGGTGATAAAACTGAAGGACCGATCGGCATATACTGTTATGATTACCGGGATAATAGTGTCCCCCTGTCCCTGCGTCTTGGCATTAAACGCCTTGCAGAATTCCATGATATTGACGCCATGCTGCCCGAGCGCAGGGCCGACCGGCGGGGATGGGTTAGCCGCACCGGCAGGGATCTGCAGTTTTATATATGATTGAATCTTCTTTGCCATTGTTGCCTCCTAAATCAAAACAAAATCCCCAAAAGGAAATTGTTGAATTTCATCCCAGCCTTCCTTAGCCTTATTTAAATGAATATATACCCGGGAAAACTGTCAGTCACTTGATACCTGGACAAATTCAAGTTCCACTGGAGTAGAACGCCCAAATATTGAGACCATAACCCGAACCCTGCCCTTGTCAGGATATACCTCATCAACCACACCCTGAAAATTGGCAAATGGGCCGTCAATCACCCTGACAGCATCTCCAACTTCATAGGTGACTTTCGGCTTAGGCTTCAAGGCGCCGTCTTTAATCCTGCCGATGATCTTCATTGCATCCTCATCGGAGAGAGACGGTGGATTCCTGTCATTGCCAACAAAACCGGTAACCTTGGGGGTCGAACGTACCGTATGCCAGGTGTCGTCATTCAGTTCCATATTCACCAGAATATATCCTGGGAAAAACTTCCTCTCAGAAGTTTTCTTGGATCCTTTGACCATTTCAAGCACCTGCTCCTTGGGAACCAGAATCTCACCGAATAAATCATCCTGCCCGGCGATCTTTATCCGCTCCTGAAGATTGGCCTTCACCTTCTCCTCAAAGCCGGAATATGTATGTACAATGTACCAGTGCCTTGCCATAGCCTGATATAACCTCTAATTTATGCTGGTTGCACTATGCACCTTTCGGTAACATAAAATTATTTAAGTATGTACGAAACAAGCTTTCCAATAAAAAGATCAACCGCTCCCAAATAGACTGATACCAGGAACACGAGAATGATGACAACTCCGGTGGATCCCATGGTTACCTTCTTGTCAGGCCAGGCTATTTTCTTAAACTCAGACTTAACTTCGCCGGAAAACTCTTTAATCCGGGCCGGCGAAAATTTCTGAGTTGCCGTCTGTTCTGCAGCTAATGCTTTGTTTTTGGGGGAACGTTCGCCTTTTTTTGCTGTCATTTATAATCCATCCTTCCAGCCAAATGGCACAGAAGTTATTGTTTTCGCATGCACTCCTAAC
>JAFDCT010000032.1 GCA_019312695.1 Deltaproteobacteria bacterium
ACACGGGGCAGGTTTCCTCTTCAGTACACTGACAGTCAACCCATTCCTCATCTTTCTGGGTACCGCGCCATTCCATGTCACAGACACAAGTTCCGGCAATCTTTTTGTCTCCATTGCACTCCGGACAAACCTTCATGTTTTCATTGGCCATGATCACACCTCCAAAAAAATTAGACATCGATCATAAACATCTCCATAGTAATATAATATACACAAGGTGATAGCGTTTCAAGAATATGTCACTGCCAAATACCTGCAGAATCAACTGCGGTAATCAGCATTAATTTTGATGTAGTCAAGAGACAGGTCGGAGGTATAGATCTCAGCCGCCGCTTCACCGCTCTTCAAATCAATAGTGACAGTGAATGTCTTTTGTTTGAGAATTTCAGTTGCCTCGGCTTCAGCGGCAGCCCCCCTACCCAGGCCATTCTGAACCAGAAGCACATCATCAAAGAAAATATCGACGCTGTTCTGATCAAATCCAACCCCGGAACGTCCCAGGGCGGCTATAATCCGTCCCCAGTTGGCATCCTCGCCAAAAAAAGCTGTCTTTACCAGGGATGAATTTGCAATGGTGCGGCCAGCCAGTACCGCGTCCTTTTCGCTGGCTGCCTGAACCACTCTGATTGTGACTGTTTTAGTTGCACCTTCCCCGTCTGTAACTATCTGCAGGGCCAGGTCTTTCAGTAAATCGGAGAGGGCAGCACCAAATATCCTGCTTTCTTCACTATCTCTGGAAATAATTCCAGGAATGCCGGAGGTGCAATTTGCCAACACCAGAACTGAATCATTGGTACTCGTGTCACCATCAACCGTAATCCGGTTAAATGACAGTTCAACCGCCCTTGATAGATGGAATTGCAGAATATCTGCCGCAATATCTGCATCAGTCATGACAAAACAAAGCATGGTAGCCATATCAGGCATTATCATGCCTGACCCCTTTGCCATGCCGAAGAGCTTTACTTCTTTATTTGCTATGACGCAGGTGCACGCTGCAGTTTTCGGGATCGTATCAGTTGTCATCATGGCACGGGCAACATCATCGTAACCGGTTGCCGACAAACCTGAGACCAGGCTATCCATTGCCGCAGCAATTTTTTCTACCGGCAGCTGTTCACCGATAACGCCTGTCGAAGCTATCTGCACCAGGTTTTCATCAATATTCAAGGCTGCAGCGGTCAACCCAGAACAGGTCTGAGCCACCTGCGCACCTGCCCTTCCGGTACAGGCGTTTGCCACGCCGCTGTTCACCAGGATAGCCTGAGCTTTGCCCTGCCCGATGCGATCGATATCGAGCAATACCGGCGCTGCCTTCACACGGTTTTTGGTAAAAACACCGGCAGCGACAGCGGGTTTTTCAGAAAATATGAGGCCGAGGTCAAGACGGTTTTTTTTCCTGATTTCAGCTGCAACCGCAGCATATTTAAAGCCCTTGATAATCACAGGAATAGCCTATCAGTGTTTGTTAATCATTTTAAGCTGTTTATTTAACCCTGCCACAGCATTTTTTATACTTTCTGCCACTGCCGCAAGGGCAAGGATCGTTGCGTCCGACCTTTTCACCTTCCCGCTGCAGAGGTTGCTGTTTCTGTTCCCCTTCCTGCCTTCCCCGGCTTAAACGCATTTCAGCCTGCTGCCGCTTTCTTTTTTCCATGGCCTCGCGGTCAACATCCTCCTCGCTGGCAATCTGAATGCGGAACAGGGTGGTTAATGCCTGCTGTTTTACAGTTTCAATCATGTTGGCAAACATTTCAAAACCCTCACGCTTGTATTCATTAAGAGGGTTTTTCTGGCCATAACCACGCAGGCCGATACCTTCTTTGAGGTGGTCCATGTTGAGCAGGTGTTCCTTCCAGTAGGTGTCTACCATCTGCAGAAATATGACCCGTTCAAGATAACGCATGCCTTCAACACCGATTTTTTCTTCCTGCTCCCCATAGGCCTGCCGGGCAATTTCCAGGAGCTTATCAATAAACTTAGCGTGATCCAGGTCCTGCTTGTCAGCATCACCCCATTCAGGTATAAAGCCGATGATGCCCTGCAGCCGCTCGTTAATGCCCTGCCAGTTCCAATCAGGTGATAACACCTTGGGCTCAACAAATTCAGCGGCAACCGACTCCATTTCCTCGGTAATGATCTCTTCAATAACGGGCTTGATATCATTGCTTTCAAGCGCTTCACGCCGCTGCTGATAGATAACCTCTCTCTGCTTATTCATGACATCATCATATTCCAGCAGATGTTTACGGATATCAAAATTATGTCCTTCTACCTTTCTCTGGGCATTTTCAATGGCATTGCTGATCATTCTATGTTCGATAGGCTCATCTTCCTCCATACCCAGCTTATCAAGGATGCCGGAAATCCTGTCGGAGCCGAAAATACGCAGCAGGTCATCTTCCAGCGATAGATAAAAGCGGGACGAACCCGGGTCCCCCTGCCTGCCTGAACGGCCTCGCAGCTGGTTATCAATGCGCCTTGACTCATGCCGGCTTGTACCAAGAATATGCAAACCACCCAATCCAGGTACCTCTTCACCAAGCTTGATATCAGTTCCCCGTCCCGCCATATTGGTGGCTATGGTAACTCTTCCCTTCTGCCCTGCTTTTGCGACAATCTCCGCCTCCTTCTCATGGTGCTTCGCATTGAGTACGGAATGCTTGATACCTTTTTTCTTGAGCATATTGGATATCTTTTCAGAAACATCAATGGATATTGTACCGACCAGTACCGGCTGCCCTTTTTCGTGAAGTGCTTTAATCTCGCGAATAACGGCCCGGTACTTTGCTTGAATATTCTTGTAGATAACATCAGGGTAATCATCTCGGATCATTTTCTTATAGGTCGGGATGATTACCACGTCAAGATCATAAATTTTCTTGAACTCTGCAGCTTCTGTATCCGCCGTACCTGTCATACCCGCCAACTTATCATAGAGCCGGAAATAATTCTGAAAGGTAATGGACGCCAGTGTCTGGTTTTAACGTTCTATCTTGACTCCCTCCTTGGCTTCCAGGGCCTGATGTAAACCCTCACTGTAACGGCGGCCAGGCATGGTGCGGCCGGTAAACTCATCAACGATTACCACTTCACCGTCCTTCACCAGATAGTCGACATCCCGCTGGAAGAGAAGATGAGCCTTAAGGGACTGATTTAAATGGTGCAAGTATTCAATATTTTTGGGATCATACAGGTTATCCACTTTGAGCAGTTTCTCACCCAGGGCCACACCTTCCTCAGTCAGTGATACTGACCGTGATTTTTCATCAAGGTTATAATGTTCATCGCTTTTGAAACCAGGAATAACCCTATCAACCAGGTGATAGAGTTCTGTTGAAATATCTGCCGGGCCCGAGATAATCAGAGGTGTTCTGGCTTCATCAATAAGAATTGAGTCTACCTCATCAACAATGGCAAAGTTGAAATCTCTCTGGCAGTAATCCTTGATATCAAACTTCATGTTGTCGCGCAGGTAATCAAAGCCGAATTCGTTGTTGGTGCCATAGGTGACATCACCATTATAGGCCTCCTGGCGTTCCTGATCATTCATCTCATGCAGGATAGTGCCGGTAGTCAACCCCAGAAAACGGTAAATGGCCCCCATCCATTCTGCATCACGACGGGCCAGATAGTCATTGACCGTAACAACATGCACTCCTTTTCCTGACAGGGCATTAAGATAAACCGCCAAGGTTGAACACAGCGTCTTGCCTTCGCCTGTTTTCATCTCAGCGATCTTGCCCTGGTGCAGTACGATCCCACCGATAAGCTGAACGTCGTAGTGTCTTTCCCCAATAACCCTTCTGGCAGCTTCCCTGGTTACGGCAAAGGCTTCCGGCAGGAGGTCATCAAGTGACTCTCCACTTGCAACTCTTTCCTTGAATGCAACTGTCTTTGCGGCCAAGGATTTATCATCAAGCTTCTGGATATCTGCCTCAAGGCTGTTAATCCTTTCCACCAGAGGTTGAATCTGTTTCAGTATCCTTTCATTTTTACTGCCGAATATTTTTGTTAATGCCGAACCTATCATTTACTCAGAACTCCATAGTAAAACCGCTTTGCAGTCTTTTATTTCTTTTGAGGCTGTCTCCTTCAATCTCTTAAGAACGGGAAAGCTGTTTTGAAGCTGGACACAAGCCTCAGTCCAGGATTTTTCCGTTCTGCTGCACCAGCTTTAGGAAAAAATCGAATGCTACAGGATATTATGTATTTTTTCCCAGATCAGGGCTTCTTCGTTGCAGTCAGGGAACTTGGAACAGTTGATGCAATCACTCCACACCTTGTGTGGCAGCTCTGACTTATCAATATCCCTAAAACCCAGTTTTCTGAAAAATTCCGGCTGGTATGTCAGGGTAAAAATCCTGGTGATACCATAAGAATCTGCCTCTTTCAGGGCCTTGGTGATAAGCTGCCGCCCCACCCCCTTGCCATGATACTCGTCTATGACTGCCAGCGACCTGATTTCCGCAAGATTTTCCCAGCAAATATGGAGGGCGCATACTCCCACCAGTTTTTGATTGTCCGGTTCTTCTCCCTGCTCTTCCACATAGACGCTGAAATCCCGCAGCTGATCGTACAGGGAACTCAACGATCTGCCCAGCAGGAGATCTTTATCAGCATAATACTGCAACAGCTTATAAATTTTCTTAATATCGCCCATTCGGGCATTGCGGATCATTACTCCCGTACCCTCATATAAGTCTTGGTTTCATATGAAATAATCCAGGCCATTGTTCTTGGCGCGCCATCTTACCCCGAGAGTTACACAGGGTCAAGCATTGTCAAGAATGAATATTCCAGCAGCCAAATGCTGAGAAGACGATTTCCTGTAATCCAACCAAACGGGGGTAAGGGCTAGCCAGCCGGGAGAAGAATTGTCTGGCCAGCCCAGATGCCTATGAGAAACACCCACAAAAAAATACAGAATAATACGGCGCCGACACCCAACAGTCCCCTCAGGGTAAGCTCAAATTTTATAGTCTTTTTTTTCTTCTTTCTGCTCCTGGCCACAATTTTATTACCAGTAATTACAGAACAATTTATCCAAATCTAAATAAATCTTTTTTAAAAAACTCCACACTTACACCTTACATGGATTCCGGCGCGGAAAGGCCGACTACCCGCAGTCCGTTATGGAATACTATGCGTAATGCCTCGGCCAACCACAATCTAGCCCGGGTGAGTTCCAAGTCCTCTGAAATTACCAAATGGCTGTTATAATAACTGTGAAACTGACCGGCCAGATCCATGAGAAAAAAGATAATCCGATGTGGTGACAGGTCAAGGGCTGCAT
>JAFDCT010000033.1 GCA_019312695.1 Deltaproteobacteria bacterium
AAGATAAGTGGCATTGCCCCTGCTGCCGCTGCCTAGAACACAAAACCTCATCCTCTATCCTGTATAAATGATTTTGAAAGTTTTTTTTTAGATATATTATCCATTTCATCAACCTTTTAAACGTAAAATTATTTGCCTGTATGGCCGAATCCGCCGGCCTGGCGTACTGTTTCATCCAGTTCGGACACCGCCTGCAGATCAGCTTTATTAACTGAAGCAACCACAAGCTGTGCCACCCTGTCACCCCGCTGTATGGTATACGGTTTTGGCCCCAGGTTTATCAGGCCGATTTTTACTTCACCGCGGTAGTCAGCATCAATGGTCCCGGGACTGTTAATGATGGTTACACCATGTTTTATTGCCAGGCCGCTGCGGGGCCGCACCTGAATTTCATACCCGGGTGGAATGGCAACAGCAAAATTGGTGGGAATCATTTTTATTTCACCCGGGCCCAGTTTAATCGGCTCGGCAACCGCTGCCGCCACATCCATACCGGATGCATGGACTGAATGGTATGTTGGCAGGTTCAAATCATCTGCACTTTCAGGATCAAGCCAGCTAATTTTAATAATAATTTTATTCATCACGGTACGTTGGCCGGCCGTATTTCTTACTTCGGCCTGATTTTATGATTGTAAATCAACATCAGTCTCTTCCAGAGGTCCAAGACCTGTGAAGTTCAGTCCCTGTCTCCCGAAAATCCTTTTGCTGAGGTGCAGGATGTCCTCCCGGTTTACCCTGTCAATTAAAGCCAGCACCTCATCAAGCGCGATGTATCTGCCAAAATGTAATTCATTCCTGGCAATACGGGTCATGATTGTTTCCATGTTCTCCATGGACAAAAACAGGCCGCTTTTGACAAAATCCTTGGCATTGGCCAATTCTATCTCTGAAACCAGATTGTGCTGCATATTATATACTTCCTGAAATATGAGCGCCAACGACTCATCGACTGACTCCCTGTCAACTCCCAGGTAAATGGCAAGATAACCGGAATCAGAATAGGAAGCGATATAAGAATAAATGGAGTAGGCCAACCCCCTTTTCTCCCTGATCTCTTGAAAAAGACGGGAACTCATATTGCCCCCCAGCAGGACATTAAGGAGCAGATAACCAAAGCGGTCCGCATCGATAACTGATAAACCGTATGTTCCTAAAAGGATATGCGCCTGCTCCAGAGGCTTGGCATAAACCCTGCGTTTTGCCGGGAGCATGAGGGGCTGAGTCCGGGCCCGGGCCTGACCATTGGCCGGGCTGAACTTCTCAAAAGCATTCTGCCAGAGGGAGACAAAATCATCATGCACAACATTGCCGGCTGCAGCAATGACCATCCTGTCAGTTGTGTAGTATTTCTGGACATATTCCCGCAATTTACCTGAATTCATGGCCGCTACAATTTCCTGGCTGCCGAGAATCGTTTTGCCCAGCGGATGTTTGCCCCAGAGTAATGCTGCAAAAAGGTCATGGACATGATCCTCCGGCATATCCTCGACCATATGTATCTCCTGCAGGATAACCTGGCGTTCCCGCTCTAGTTCCTCTTCTGCAAAAACAGAGTTGGTCAACAGGTCTGTAAACAGATGAACCAATACCGGGAGATTGCTGTTCATGACTGTGGCATACAGGCAGGTATTTTCTCTGGTGGTAAACGCGTTGGCTGCCCCGCCCAGCACATCAAACTCTCTAGCAATTTCCTGTGCCGACCGCTTTTCGGTACCCTTGAAAAGCATGTGCTCGACAAAATGAGCCGAACCGCTGTTAAGATCATGCTCATCCCTGGAACCTACGTCCAACCAGACGCCTATGGAAACAACCTGGGAATACGGCTTTGATTCAGTAACGATCCTGATGCCGTTGGGTAGGACTGTTTTGTTAAACATGAAGGAGGAAACCGGTTAATTACAACTATCCTGAAAAGGCAGGGGGCTCACTGCTGCAATAAAACCCCCTTGCCTTGTTTTATATTTCAGTTATTCTCTTCTGCAAGCACCGCTTTACGGCTCAATCTGATCTTACCGCGGCTGTCAATCTCAAGTACTTTTACCCTGACTTCGTCACCCTCTTTCAGGATATCTGTCACCTTATTGACCCTTTTATCGGCAAGTTCGGAAATGTGCACCAGGCCATCGGTACCTGGCAGGATCTCAACAAAGGCGCCAAAATCCTTTATAGTCTTGACAACTCCATCGTAGATCTTGCCGACCTTGGCTTCCTGTGTGATATCTTCGATACGGTCCATTAATTTTTTGGCAACCTCACCGCTGGGGGTGAACACCTTTACGGTCCCATCATCGTCCACTTCAATTTTAGCATCAAATTCGGTACTGAGACCTTTGATTATCTTGCCGCCTGGGCCTATGATATCACGAATCTTGTCAGGATTGATTTTGACCGTGAAAAACTTCGGGGCATGGGGTGCGATATCTTCTCGCGGTTCTGCGATTGCCTCCTGCATTTTTTCAAGAATATGCAACCGGCCCTCTTTTGCCTGGGCAAGCGCTTTGCTCATTATCTCCCGGGTCACCCCGCTTATCTTGATGTCCATCTGCAGTGAAGTGATCCCGTCAGAGGTGCCCACTACCTTGAAATCCATGTCACCCAGATGGTCTTCGTCACCGAGGATATCAGAAAGAATCACCACTTCATCATTCTCGTGGATCAGCCCCATGGCGATGCCGGAAACCGAATTTTTAATCGGCACACCACCATCCATGAGGGCTAAACTGGCACCACAGACTGTTGCCATGGACGAGGAGCCGTTTGATTCAAGCACGTCAGAAACAACGCGCATGGTATATGGAAATTTATCTGCTGTAGGCAGGACAGCGCTTATGCCACGTTCTGCCAGAGCGCCATGGCCAATATCTCTCCGGCTTGGCCCCCGCATGAAACGCACTTCACCCACACAGAATGGCGGGAAGTTGTAATGCAGCATAAATTGTTTGAATTCCATACCGCTCAGGGTCTCAATTCTCTGCTCGTCCCCTTCGCTGCCGAGGGTCGCAGTCACTATGGCCTGGGTTTCACCTCTGGTAAAAAGTGCTGAACCATGAGTGCGGGGCAGACAGCCCACCTCGCAGGTAATGGGCCGCACCTCGTTAAAGGCCCGGCCGTCAATGCGGGCTTTCTCAGCAACTATTTTATTCCGCATCATTTTTTTCTTCAGTTCACTCAACAGGTCTTTGACTTCGTCACCACAGCCTTCTTTCTCATTTTCCAACTCAGCGACAACCCGCGCCTTCAACTCATCATACCGGTGGCCACGTTCCATCTTATCAACGGTTGTTATGACCTCGGCCATGCCGGCTGCAGCCACTTCTTCAACCTTTTTGGCCAAAGCTTCATCAATTTCAGGTTTTTCAACCGGACGTTTTGGCTTGCCAAGAGCTGCTTGCAGTTCCTCCTGGATATCAAGGAGTATCTGCAACTGCTGGTGTCCGTAAAAAATGCCATCCATGACCACTTCTTCAGACTGGTTGTCAGCACCGCCTTCAACCATAACTACCGCATCACGCGTTCCGGCAACTACTATCTCCATGCTTGAAACTTGCAATTGGTCCCTGGTTGGATTTACCACGTATTGCCCATCAATATATCCGACCTTCACTCCGGCTATGGGACCAAGAAAAGGGATGTCTGAAACTGAAAGGGCAGCGGAAGCGCCTATCATGGCCAGGATGTCAGGATCGTTTTTCTGGTCAGCGGAAAGTACTGTAGCAATCACCTGCGTTTCCGTCATCCAGCCTTCAGCAAACAGGGGGCGCAGCGGCCGGTCTATAATTCTGCAGGTCAAGGTCTCTTTTTCAGTCGGCCTGCCAATTTCTCGCCGAAAAAAACTTCCCGGAATGCGGCCTACTGAGTACAACCGTTCCTGATACTCAATGGTCAGGGGTAGAAAACCCATGTCCGATTTGGATTCTTTCGCCGCTGTTGCGGTCACAAGTACCACTGTATCGCCATAGGTAATCCATACCGAGCCATTGGCCTGTCTGGCAACCTTGCCGCTTTCAATTGACAGAACCCTGCCTCCGATTTCGGCTTCTACTTTTTTATACATGTATTCTCCTTCTGGTTTTATTACAGCTGCAAGCGCTGACAGCTCATGCCTTCGGCCAAGACAAACCTGTTTCAAAATGACAGTAAAACTGCGAGGATAAATCTCAGGCCAGGAATTTCCCATACTGTCCTATTAAAATCAGAACAGCGGCATGAGTTATTCTTCTGTCAGAGTAAAAAACAGAGGGCGCCTGCTTGAACCTTTGTCTCCGACTACTTGCGGATTCCAAGTTCCTGAATTATAGCACGATACTTGGAAATGTCCTTTTGCTTCAGATACTGCAGAAGTCTTCTCCTTTGGCCGACGAGCTTCAACAATCCCCGCCGTGAGTGATGATCCTTCGAGTGCACCTTAAAATGCTCCGTGAGGTACTTAATTCTATCACTCAACAGTGCGATCTGAACTTCAGACGAACCGGTATCGGTATCGTGCGTCTTAAATTTTTCAATAATTTCTTGTTTTTTTTCAGCTTGCTGTGCCACAACTAACCTCCTATCAATTGTTTCAAAAAATGCTGGTCAGATCGGGTTTCTTCGTCATCTTTGATATTTTTTAGTGGCATATCCTCTTGACTCTACTGCCAGCCTGACTTTTCATTAATTACTTTCTCTGTTATCGGCAAGTAATTCCTTGACTGTTTCTACGGGCATCCGGTGCAACTCAAGCATCGATCTCGCCATTTTGCCGGGAAACAACCTTTCTCCATCCAACGTTTGAGCCAGGCTGAAAAATCCGTTCCGGGTTCTCTTCAGTTTTTTCAGATGTGCACCGCATCCGAAATATTCTCCTATGTCCGCTCCAAGTGTCCTGATGTAGGTGCCTTTTGAGCAGACAACCCTTAGTACTAAACTGTTCCTGTGCCTGGCGAGGCACTCCAGTTCCTTAATTATTATTAAACGCGGCTCCTTTGTTACCTTAATGCCCCGGCGGGCATAATAGTACAGGGGTTTGCCCTTGTGCTTCACAGCAGAATAGGAGGGTGGGGTCTGCAGCTGCTCCCCTGTAAATCGGGACAGGCAAGCATTGATCTCCTTTTCTGTAAAATCCGGGACTGGCCTTTTTGCAACAATTTGTCCTTCAGGGTCCTGGGTATCTGTAATGACTCCTAATTGCAGTGTTGCCTCGTATTCCTTATCTCCTTCCATCAACTGCGGAATAAGTTTTGTTGCAGACCTTCCGGCACAAATAACAAGCACTCCCGAGGCAAACGGATCAAGGGTTCCGGTGTGTCCAACTTTTTTAATACCCGATATACTCCGCACCAACTGTACCATTCTAAAGGATGAAATTCCTTCTGGCTTGCATACTGGCAGAACTCCTTCCTGGGAGGATGCCGCACTATTTGCAGTTATGGTATGGCCGTTTTGTCCCGGTAGGGGATCTGCTGTCTTATCTGTTTCAAATTTCATCATAAAAACTGGAGATGCCTATTCACCAGACCACCGCGACTTAAGCCGCTGTTTAAGTTCATGCAGGAGTTCCTCCCGTATTGCAGCCATTGTTTTATCTTCAACTCTATAGCCTGCTGCATTTCGGTGTCCGCCGCCGCCATATTTTAAGGCCACTTGAGAAACATCACATTCCCCTTTGGCCCTGAGGCTGACCTTGATAAACCCTTCCTGTGTTTCCTTCAGAAAGGCAGCAACTTTAACCGAACGAAGCGCGCGCGGCAAGTTGATAAATTCCTCAGTATCCTCTCGTTTGGCCCCACTCGCTACAAACATTTCATTTGTCGCCGAAATTATGGCTATCTGTCCATTGGCAGAGAGTTCCAGGGAGCCTAGGACCTTTTCCATCAGCCGCAAGCGGTTTACCGAATAGTTGTCAAAGAGTTTTCCGGCCACATCAGAAGGTATCACACCCCGGTTCAATAAATGGCTGGCAACCTGGAATGTATAGGCTGACGTTGTATCATACTTAAAAGAACCGCTGTCCGAAACAATCGCCGTATAGAGACAGTAGGCTGCATTGTATGTAATATCACCGTTAAGTGCCAGCGCCAGGTCAAAGATCATTTCCCCGGTTGATGACCTGTCTGCTTCAATCCAATCCATATCACCGAACTCCCTGTGCCCGGCATGATGGTCGATAACGATAAAAGGATGTATCTGTAACAGGGTGTCCATTGAATGACCCAACCGAAAACGGTCACCGCAGTCAACGGCAACAGCTGCATCAAATTGGCTTATTTCGGGAAGTTCATGTTTTACCTTTTCAGAACCGGGCAAAAATTCATACATTGCCAAGACAAATTCCTGACAATAGCAATATGTTTTCTTTCCCAGTGACTCAAATATCTCAGCCAGTGCCAGTTGCGAACCCAAGGCATCACCATCCGGAAAGACATGGCTGACAATAAGGACATTGTTTGCCTTGAGCAATGCTTCAATGATTTGGCTAGGAACCTGTTTCGGGGGGGGCAGCATCAATATTAATCTCCTTGAGGAGCCTTTCCATTTTTTCCTGATGCTCCATGGAAAGATCCCGCTTAAAAACAAGTTCCGGTGTAGCCCGCAGGCCAAGTTCCCGAGCAAGATGACTACGGATGAATCCTTTGGCCCGTTCCAGTCCCTCAGCGGCTTTGGCAACCTGCTCATCGTCTCCTAAAACACTGTAATAAACTATTGCTCTTCGTAAATCTTTAGTCATCTCTGCGTTGACTATACTCACATTGGTCATCCTGGGATCTTTGACTTTGCGGAGCAACAGCAAAGCTATCTCGTTTTTTATCATATCCGCCACCCGTTTGGGGCGCTTACTTCCTTTAGCCTCCCTGCCAAACGGGTAAAGGTTTTTCTTGAGATGCGAGGCCATACTTGTTTTATCTTAATTCCTTTCCTGTCTAATTCCGGTAAACGATCCTTACAGGCTGGCCTCGATCTCTTCCATGATAAAGGCCTCGATTACATCGCCGACTTTTATATCATTAAAGTTGTCAATATTAATACCACACTCGTAGCCGCTCGCCACTTCCCTGACATCATCCTTAAAGCGCTTCAACGAACCCATCTGGCCGGTATAAATAACCACGCCATCACGCAGGATTCTGACCTTGGCATTTCTTTGCATTTTGCCATCAATAACATAACAGCCGGCAATAGTACCAACCTTTGGCACCTGGAAGGTATCCCGTACTTCGGCACTGCCGATCACCGCTTCTTCAAACTCCGGTTCAAGCAGGCCGACCATGGCTTTCTTGATATCGTCCAGGGCATGATAAATGACATCATAGAACCTGATATCAACATGCTCCTTGGCTGCCAAATCTTTCACTTTGACTGGCGGCCTTACATTAAAGCCGATAATGATGGCTTCTGAAGCAGAAGCAAGAAGTACATCTGACTCGGTAATGGTACCTGTGCCCTCGTGCAGGATCCTGACCTTGATCTCATCGGTGCTTAAATCTTCAATTGCTTTTTTAAAGGCCTCAAGTGTTCCCTGCACATCTGAACGCAGGACTGTTCGCAGCTCCTTGACATCTCCCTGTTTCACCTGTTCAAAAAGTTTGTCGAGGGAAATCTTTGAGGTGGAGGCGAGCTCCAACTCCCTTGCCTTAAGCTGTCGCGAGGCACTGAGATTCTTGGCCATTTTCTCATCCCGGACCACGGTAAACTCATCACCTGCCTGAGGCACACCTGACAGGCCTTGAATTTCAACAGGTGTGGCCGGCCCGGCTTCCTTGATCTGTTCACCCTTGTCATTGGTGAGTGTCCTGACCTTGCCTGAGTGCTGGCCGATCCTGATCGGTTCTCCCAGACGGAGTGTGTCTTCCTGGACCAGGAACGTGGCAACGGGTCCACGTCCCTTGTGCAGCTGCGCTTAAACAACCCGGCTCCGTGCCTTACGGCTCGGGTTTGCCTTGAGTTCCAGAACTTCGGCCTGCAGGAGTATATTATTTAACAGTTCTTCAATGCCTTCA
>JAFDCT010000034.1 GCA_019312695.1 Deltaproteobacteria bacterium
AAAAGTAGCTGCATATGTAGATACCGGTGACGACCTGAAACTCTACCAACTTGCCCGGGAAGCTGCTGACCTCTTTGACCAGTACACCCTTTTCAGACCCCGGATGATTCTTGATTGGGAGAACGATATCAAGCAGGTCCCTACTGATCAAGTCTGGCAGTCAATCCTTTGGTGCCGGCTTGTTAAGCATCTACATCAGCACCTACAACTTCCCGAACAACACCGGGCCAGACTTTTACAGTTTTTTGAAGAAAAAATTACAGACCCGGCTTTTAATCCAGCAGCATTACCTCCCAGGATATCAGTCTTCGGTATTTCATCCCTGCCGCCTTATCACTTGAGAGTCCTGGGCGCACTTGCATACCATATTGATATTCATATTTTTGTCATGAATCCCTGCAGGGAATACTGGTTTGATATTATTGCCGACCGTGACATTGTTAAAATAAGCCGCCGTAAAACTGCTGACCAGCAAGCACTTCACCTACATCAAGGTAATAGCCTACTTGCCTCCATGGGACATTTGGGAAGGGATTTTCTATCTATGCTGCAGGAATTCCCTGCTGAAGAACAGGAATTCTTTGAAGATCCAGGCAATGATTCACTCCTAAGCTGCCTCCAGCAGGATATTCTTTCGATGCGTGAAAACAATGCGGCATCACTGGGAACGGACCATCCTGTAAGACAAATAAGGGATGGAGACAGCTCAATTTCCTTTCATTCCTGTCACAGCCCCATGCGCGAGGTTGAAATTCTTCATGATCAACTCCTGGCTCTCTTTGACAAGGGAAACAATGATGATTCCATAGAACCCCGTGATGTGCTGGTCATGGCTCCTGAAATAGATACATATACCCCCCTGATCAGGGCTGTATTCGACGCAGATATCTCGATATCTCCTAAAATTCCCTATTCCGTTTCTGATCAATCAATCAGGAAAACAAGTAAATACATTGAAACGTTTTTAAATATTCTTCTC
Source organism: Deltaproteobacteria bacterium (assembly GCA_019312695.1). Classification (GTDB taxonomy): domain Bacteria; phylum Desulfobacterota; class Desulfobulbia; order Desulfobulbales; family BM004; genus BM004. Next base: position 980 of record JAFDCT010000034.1, read on the forward strand.
CTGCCCTTACGCCGTCTCAGCAGCATTGACCTTATGGGGTTACTTGAAGCAGAACCTGTTCGCGACCGTTTCAATATTGCTGATTCGGACCTTGCTGTCATCGAACACTGGATAAGAGAGACAAATATCTGTTGGGGCATAGACCAGAATCACAAGAACAGGTTACAGCTCCCACCATTCAGAGAAAATACCTGGCGGGCCGGCTTGGACCGCCTGTTGTTAGGCTATGCCATGCCCGGCTTCGACCAGTTCCTGTTTGAAGATATTCTGCCATATGATCATATAGAGGGTGACAGCATCAGGCTGCTTGGTAGTTTACTCGATTTTACCGCAAAACTTTTCAGTCTCGTTGACACGCTGCAACAATTCCACACCCTTGCAGAATGGTCTGAAATCCTCCTGCAGCTGCAGAACCAGTTATTAATCGCTGATGGTAGAACAGAAGCAGAAGAAAGAGTGCTGCACAGCTTGCTGTTGAGTCTGACCGAACTGCATGAACAGACATTTTATAACAAAAAAATAAGTCTTGGGGTAGTACGATCATACCTTATCAGTTCCCTCGAGGAGCGTTTTTCACCCCTCGCATCTGAATCAGGTTTTCTTACCGGCGGAATCACCTTCTGTTCGATGCTGCCCATGCGGGCAATTCCATTCAAGGTCATTTACCTGTTGGGCTTAAATGATGGTATATATCCTCGTTCGGGCCGCAAGAGAAGTTTTGATCTCATGGCCCAGAAACCGAAACGAGGCGACAGATCCAAACGTTATGACGACCGTTATCTTTTTCTTGAAACCCTGCTCTCAGCCCGTAAAAAATTCACAATAAGTTTTATCGGCCAGTCAAACGTGGATGGTGCCAGGCGACCTCCTTCTGTCCTGGTCAGTGAGCTCATGGATTATATTGACCACAACTTTTATCTTGACGATGACCAAAAAGAACCTTTTGGTTCTCTGAGTAACAAACTAACCACATTACATCACCTGCAACCATTTCACCCGGCTTACTTCCAGCAAACTGACCTTCCCCGCCAGAAAAATTTTTTCAGCTATTCAGCAGAAAACTGTGAAGCAGCATTGGCACTGCAGTTCGGCCAGCAGAAAATCAAACCGGTTTTCTCTGGCGCACTGCCTCCACCGCCTGATGAGTTTAAAAACGTAGATCTGCAGGAATTCATCAGGTTCTTCAGTCACCCAGCCCGTTATCTCCTGTTAAAAAGAGTAGGTATTGCCCCAATTGAGGAAAATCAGGTATTGGAAACAAGTGAAACATTTTACATTAAGGGGTTGGCGCGTTACAAACTTGAAGACAACATCCTGGAGCACCTTTTAAAATACCATCATTGCGACATGCTCTATGAGACCAGGAAAGCTGCCGGGGAACTCCCCCATGGCAGGATGGGAAAAATTTTATTTACCCGGCTGGTATCCGAACTTCAGTCTTTTCACAAATTACTGGAAGAACTGATTAAAGACCGGGAATTTGAAAGACTGCCGCTCGATTTCGCGATAGGTGATTTCAGGTTGACCGGTTTTCTTGACAATGTGAGTACGAGTGGTCAGATACATTATCGTTATGCAGCCATGACAGCAAAAGATGTCCTCAGAAGCTGGATCTGCCATCTGGTGCTTAACAGCATAAAGAACACCCATTCACCTGCAGCGGAGAGGCACACCATATTTACCGGGAAGAAAGAAACCTATCAATACAGTCCGATATCCGAAAGCAGCCCTCATCTGAAATTCCTTCTTGAACTCTACTGGCAGGGTTTATCGCAACCGCTGCCCTTTTTTCCCAACACATCGTATGCATTTGCCCAGGCAATCCATAAAGGTAACAGTGAACAGGAGGCATTGCACAAAGCCGC
>JAFDCT010000035.1 GCA_019312695.1 Deltaproteobacteria bacterium
CATTCCACAGAATAACCTTTGCCTGTTTTATTGCTGCAGCAGAATTGCCGCCCAGGTTCTTATCACGATTCCACAGGACGATCTCACCAGAATTAATGCCCAGGGCAATTGCAGAGTTCCTCCCCAGGTGTTCATCGGGAAAAAAGAACACCTTTTCACCCCGTTCAAGGGCCCAGGTTAATACCCGTTCCGCATTCGAGGAGGTACAGACAGAGCCTCCCCGCTCACCGACAAACGCCTTGATGGCCGCCGATGAATTGACATAGGTTACCGGAATAATGCGATTGGCATCGGCTACCTGCGCCAACTCTTTCCAGGCCCAGGAAACTTCATCCAAACCCGCCATATCAGCCATGGGACAGCCGGCTCTCAGGTCAGGTAAAATGACAGCCTGATTTTTACCTGTCAGTATATCAGCCGACTCTGCCATGAAGTGCACACCGCAAAAAACTATATAGGGCCTGTCATGGCAGGCGGCAGCATGTTTTGCCAGTTTTAGGGAATCACCGGTCATATCGGCAAACTGGTATACCGACTCCTGCTGATAGTGATGGCAGAGAACAAGGAGCCTGTCTCCCAATATTTTTTTACGGGCAGCTATTCTTTCTATAAGGATCTCTTCTGCCTGCCCGTAAATTTCTGAAGTTATTTCAGCCTGCTGCAAAGCCATTTTTTACCCTGATTCACCTTTTTCAAACGAAACAGACCCGCTGTCAGCCGGACCGTTTTCAGTAAAAAATATTTAAATTATTTTACTTGGCCAGTTTTACCCAGGCGGCACACGGCCCTTTATCGCCCTGGGCTTCACCAAATTTCACTCCGTCCCCTTCGGAAAGCTGGTTCATGCCCACATCTTTTAACGCATTCTCATGAAAATATATCTCCTGCCCCTGGGGGGTAACAATAAAGCCATATGATTCATATGGGAAAATACTTTTCACGACTCCTTCCCCACTAACACCTGCCGCCTCCGGCTGAACCTTATATGACTGGCGCTTCTTGCGCTGTTGTTCCTTCAGCTGCAGGCCAAGAGTGTTAAAAGCATCAACCAGGAGCGAGACGACTTTATCCCCTTTTCTTTTTACAACCACCGTATCATTGGGTATTGAAGCTACTATCCGGAGTTCATAACCTCCTTCTCGATGGGAGGATGTACCTTCAACTGTGACGCGCAGGTGATGAACAAAACCGGCATGATGCCTTTCAAGTCTTGTCCTTTCTTCATCAATCTTATCCTGCCACACCTTTCTTATTTCTAAGTTACGGCCTTCGACCTGTAGTTCCATCTAAGTCCTCCATAAAAATTTTAACCAGTATTTGTCGGCACCCTGAAATTACGATGCAGACCACAAACCCTTTATTATCATTATTTCTTAAGCGATGTAACCCAGTTTGGTCTGAAAAATTAATTTTTTCTTCAGTGTGTTCTGCAAACACGGTCTCGGTAAAATTTACTATATTTTACCATATAATGAACTGATTCCCTAGCATTGAAGAAAAATTCCGCTTAAAAAATTACCTTGCTGAACAGGGGGATTTAATTGAATCCAAAAAGCCGGCAATTAAATAAAAATGTAATTTCTTGGCAAGTCTAAAAAAAAATTATAAGATAGCATTTTTTTTTTCGCTTATTGTAATTTAATTAATAACGACAATGGACACAATAATATGCTGGTAAAAGATATACTGAATTCAAAAAAGATCTGTATAAGTTACGAATTCTTCCCTCCCAAACTTGAGAATGACTGGGACAGACTGTTCCAGACAATTTCAGACCTTATTCCCCTGGATCCGGCTTACGTCAGTGTAACCTACGGCGCCGGCGGTTCCACCCGTGACCGGACCCATGAGCTGCTGGTGCGGATCCAGGAGGAAACCGACCTCACCGTTGTGTCGCATTTAACCTGCGTTGGCTCTAACAGGGATGATATCCATGCCATCCTGAACAAGTACTGCGACCACGGTATTGAAAATATCCTGGCCCTGCGGGGCGATCTCCCCAAGGGCCAGACCCAGTGGGTACAGCCGGAAAACGGCTTTGCCTTTGCGGCGGACCTTGTAGCCTATATCAAGAAACATTTTCCTCAAATGGGTATCGGGGTGGCCGGCTTTCCTGAGGGACACCCTGAAACTCCTAACCGTCTTAATGAGATCGACTTTCTCAAAGCAAAGGTTGATGCCGGAGCAGATTATATCGTTACCCAGCTCTTTTTTGATAACCGCGACTTTTATGACTTCTGTGAACGGTGCGAACTGGCACATATCAATGTTCCGATCATAGCCGGGATCATGCCTATCTCCACAAAAAACAGCATGGTCAGGATGGCTGAGCTTGCAGCCGGGGCCCGCATTCCCGCCAGACTCCTGAAGTCTGTTGAACGGGCCGGCAGTGATGAATATGTGGAAAGAGTTGGGGTGCATTGGGCTACAGAGCAGGTTCGCGACTTGATTGACAACAATGTCAGGGGCATACACCTCTATACCCTGAACTGCTCAACAGCAACACTTCGGATGTATAAATCCCTCGGTATTCACAGTTCCACCCAACTTACGATGTAAAAGACATACGTTTCCGGACATCTTTCCTTTGTCTTAAACATCCGCCCGGTAGTATAATTTGTTTTAAAGCTTCTTTTCTGAGGGAACAGGATATCAGGGTACTATTCTA
>JAFDCT010000036.1 GCA_019312695.1 Deltaproteobacteria bacterium
GACTGGGAAAATAATATCCAGGCCGTAACTGAACGATTATCGGGCTTGGAATCCGCCTTATTAGCCATGGCACCTGAAGGCGAGACATGGCATGGTCTTGCCGGGCGCTGCCAGGAACTGCATACCAGGCTCCTGGTTACAGCAGGCCTGCTTGAAATCCCCCATGAAGAAACATATATCCGCTGGTATGAGCGGCGTGAAAAAACTGTTGTCCTGACCGCATCTCCCGTTGACATTGCGCTTGAGCTCAATTCCATCTTATATCCCAATGTACAAAGTGCGGTATTCACCTCCGGTACCCTTACGGTTGGGGGTGATTTTTCTTATTTCCTGAGCCGCTTAGGCCTGGACCGGGATACAGAAACCCTTTCGCTCGCCTCACCTTTTGACTACGCCGGCCGCACCCTGCTTTATGTGCCGCCCCATTCTGCTGACAATCCCTTTCCACAGCCGGACCAGGAATTATTTCCTGAGAGAATTCAGCATGTTATTTATCAGATACTGCTCGCTTCAAAAGGCAGGGGGCTGGTGCTCTTCACAAGTATAAACAGCATGCGGAAAACCTATCCGTTTCTCTCTGAAAATTTACCCTATCCGGTGTTCATCCAGGGTCAGGCACCGCGCACCAACCTTCTGGAATCATTCAGGCTGCAGACCAATTCGGTTTTGCTTGCTGTTGCCAGTTTCTGGGAGGGAATCAACGTTCCTGGTGAATCACTGAGCTGTGTCATTATTGATAAATTACCCTTTGAAGTACCGAGCGACCCTGTTATCATGGCCAGGATAAACAGAATACGGGAAGAAGGCGGGAATCCCTTCATGGATTTCCAGCTGCCGCGGGCCGTTCTTGCCCTGCGTCAGGGTGTTGGCCGGCTCATGCGGACGTCATCAGATAAAGGCTTGCTGGCGATTCTTGATGTACGGCTGTTCACTAAACAATACGGCCGGACATTTCTCAAAAGCCTGCCTTCCAGCCCTCTCACCCGGGACCTTGCAGATGTGGTATCCTATTTTGCAAAAACAGATATGAAAGCTTGAATCAAAGGATCGGTACTGAGTGGAAAATGTTGACCTGCTGGGCAGATTAAAGCCGGAAATTGAGAAAGTAGATCAAGTAATGAAGCATGATCTGCAAAGCCTTGCAGACAAAGGCCTTATATCTTCGAGTCTGCTCGAGGTACTGGAACATGCTCTTTTCAATGGCGGCAAAAGAATCAGACCCCTGCTTTGTTTACTGACAGCAGCCCTTTGTGGCAACACCGGTAAAGATATCTACCAACTAGCCATTGCTTTTGAATACCTGCATGTTGCCACCCTGCTTCACGATGATGTTATTGATCATGCCGATACCAGGAGGAACAGGCCTACGGTCAACAGACTTTTTGGCTTGACCCCGGCCATACTTGGCGGCGACTTCCTTCATGCCCGTTCCATGTTTCTTATCGGCACCCTTGGCGGTCAACGAAGTCTCGCGCTCATCTGCAGCGCCACTGAAGCCATGGTTACCGGAGAATTTCTCCAGCTTGCCAATGTGCAGAACTTTAACCAGTCGGAGCAGGATTATTTTGCTGTGATCAATGGCAAGACTGCCTTGTTTATAGGGGCAGTTTGCGAAGCCGGGGGAATTTTTGCCGGGGCGGATGACGGGCAAATCGAAGCGTTGCAAACCTATGGTGCCAATCTAGGAAAGGCCTTCCAGATTCAGGACGATCTCCTTGATTATCTGGGAGATCCGGCAAAAACCGGTAAAACTGTCGGCAATGATTTCTGGGAAGGGAAAATGACCCTGCCACTGATTTATACTTTAAAAACAGCGGCTGAAACGGAAAGCGATTTTCTTCTTGAGCTTCTGAAGGGAGAAAAAACTAAACGCAGAGCACAGTTCGAAGAGGCCCGGGACATTATCAACAACAGTGGCGGATTCGCCTATGGACGTGAGCTCGCCGGAAAACTGGTTGCTGCCGGCATTGCAGGATTGGATATATTTAAAGGCAACCACAGCGAACAGGTCAAACTTACACTCATCGGACTGGCTCACTATGTTATCAATAGAGACAAATAATTATTTCTCCTGTCTGGCGGAGCTGTTATTTTTGCATATTCGTCCAGGCTGATTCCGTTATCATTCAAATGGCGCCTCGAGGGAACAAAAAAAAATCTGCAAAAAAGAGGAAGGGAAAACAAAAATCCCCCAAAAGAAGCGTTTTTATGGTGGTGCGCCACTGGTTCATGCCCGTTTTCCTCCTGCTTTGCATCTGGTTCAGCCTGGCAGCAACTTTTTACCTTATTTTTCTGCATCCCCCGGCAACTCCTCTCTTCTAGGAAGGTCTCACCTGATATAGTTCCATGTCCGCCGGTATACCCCATGCCTATTTATACCTTAAAAAATTTACCTTATTTGAATTTCTCCTTGTGAAACCTCTCGGTAAAAAATAAAATAGGATAGCAAGGAATTATGGAGGGAGGGCCCTCTGTTATATCGGCCATTTTAAAAACTCCCTGGCAAGGTTCAAATTGTTTTTTGAAGGTTACTGACAGCATTACATTTAATGCTTATCATAAAGCCATGTCTGTTTACAAACGCCAGGAAATCCCCAAACTTCTTAATGAAATAAAGCAAGGTGTTACTTCACAAGTCTATCTCCTGTTCGGAGAACGCTATCTTTGCCGAAACACAGCTCAGGAGTTAATCGATCATCTGCTGCCTGAAAAGGAACAGCAAACCACCAGCCTGCATCATATCGATGGTGATGAGGAGGATGTTAACAGAACGCTTACTCTCCTGAAGACCTATAGCCTTTTTTCCGGCCGCAAAATTTTCTGGGTCACTGGCACCAAACTTTTCTATTCCAAGGGGATTGTCAAAAATGTCTGGGACAAGGCCTGCGAGAAAAACGAACGCAATGAACCGGCGGCCGCCATTCGTTATCTCCAGCAAATGCTGGACCTTGCCGCTGTGACCCCGCAGGAGATGGTCGAGGAAGATATTTCATCGCTCTCGGCAACCCGCTGGAAAACCCTTTTCGGTTTTACCAGACCGCAGGGAAACCTGTCCTGGGTCCAGGAACTTTTGTCTGGCATACCAGCCGGTGCTTCTCCTCTAAAAGGTCAGGAGACCGATGCCGCCTCAATGTATACGCTTGCCTTTGAAGCCGGCATACCGCAGGGCAATGTCCTTGTTCTCCTTGCCGAGGCGGTTGATAAAAGGAAACGTTTCTATAAATACATCCAGAAACATGGAGTCATTATCGATCTGGCAGTAGATCCGGGAAGCTCTTCTGCTGCAAAGCGGGACCAGGAAAAAATTGTCGCGGAACTGCTCCATGCAACCCTGGGAAAATATGGTAAGAATATTGAGTCCGACAGCGTTCCTGTTTTTCTTGAAAGGATTGGCTTTCATCCTGTAGCTGCAGTCATGGAGGCCGAAAAGCTGGCGCTCTATGTCGGTGATCGGCAAGTCATTACCCGTGAGGATGTTGACGCCATAATCGGCCGGACCAGAGAGGAAGCCCTGTTTGAGCTTACCGAAGCAGTGAGCTCCGGTAAAATTGAAGAAGGGCTGATCATACTTGATCACCTCCAGTCCGGCGGAGTCCATGGCCTGGCGATATTGGCAACCTTGCGTAATCACATCAAGAAACTGCTGCTTGTCCGTTCGCTGCAGGAGACTGAATCCCCATCCTATACAAAGTCTCTGGCTTTTCCGGTTTTTCAGAAAAGCTATCTGCCGAAACTCAAGGAAGGTCGAGAGGAATGGACAAACCTGCTCTGGAAAAACCACCCCTATGGCCTGTATATGCTTTTTCGTCAGGCCGCCCGGTTCCAGTGTGAAGAACTACAGTATGGTTTGAAAGAGATCCTGAATGCTGAATACCGCATGAAGGGTTTACCGGTTGACGCCCGTCTCATTATGGATAACCTGCTTTTCCAGCTGATACATAAGAAACCGCAGGGGGTGAATGTATCATGAGCAAGATAGAGCGTGATTTTGAAGGCTGGGTGACAACTGACCACAAAACAAAGGTCAAGGAACCGCCGCTTTATAAAGTCCTGCTTCATAACGATGATTATACGTCAATGGAGTTTGTCGTGCTGCTGCTGGAAAAAGTTTTTAATAAAAGCACCCCTGAAGCGACGAGAATAATGCTCAATGTACACCAGCAGGGTATTGGCGTCGCAGGTGTTTATCACAAGGAGATAGCGGAAACCAAGGTGGCTATTGTTCATGACCTGGCCCAGAAAAACGAATACCCCCTGAGATGTTCCATGGAGAGAGTTTAGTTATAAAAACAGGAGGTTGGCATAAAAATGATATTTTTTAATAAAGCACATTAGCCAATCAATACTTAATGTTTTACAATAGAAACAGAAATGACCCATTTTAATAAGGTACAGTGAAATGTTTAGCCAGAAATTAGAAATGGCACTCGTTACAGCGGTGCGTGAAGCCAAAAGTCACCGGCATGAATTTGTCACGGTTGAACACCTGCTCTACGGCATCCTGGAGGATGATCTCACCAACCGCATAATCAGGCAATGCGGCGGCAGCCTAAAAAACATCAAAAAAAGACTGGAAAGATTCTTTGACGGTGAACTGCCGATCCAAAAGGTAAATGATAGTGGCGACCCGATCCAGACCCTCGGTTTTAACCGGGTGCTGCAGAGGGCCATTGGCCATGTGCAAAGCTGCGGGAAAAAAGAGGTCGATTCAGGTGATGTCCTGGTGGCAATTTTTTCGGAACCTGACTCGCATGCCGTCTATTTTCTGAGCTCAGAAGGACTTGACCGCATGGCCGTGGTTGAATTCATCTCCCACGGCCATCCGGAAGATTTGGAACAGGATGGCTGGCAGCCGCAGAAGAAAAAAACCGTAGTTAAGCAGGACGAACTTGACAAGTTTACGGTCAATTTTGCCGACAGGGCCCGGGCCGGTCTCATTGATCCACTAATAGGCCGCGAACAGGAACTTGAACGAATCATGCAGGTTCTCTGCCGGCGCAGAAAGAATAATCCCCTCCTTGTTGGTGAGCCCGGTGTCGGTAAAACAGCCATTGCAGAAGGCCTGGCCCTGCGCATCCATGACAGGAATGTGCCCGCCATGCTGGAGGATGTTGAAATCCGTCTGCTCGATATGGGCGCCCTGCTTGCCGGCACAAAATACCGCGGCGATTTTGAAAAACGTCTCAAAACTGTAATCGATGGTATAGAAAAGAAAGGCGAGAAATCGATCCTTTTTATTGATGAGATCCATACCATAGTGGGGGCCGGTGCCACCAGCGGCGGCAGCCTTGATGCTTCGAACCTGCTGAAGCCGGCGCTGCAGGCCGGTACTCTGCGCTGTATCGGTTCAACGACCTATGAAGAACACAAGAACCATATTGAAAAAGACCGTGCTCTTTCAAGACGCTTCCAGAAAATTGACATTGAGGAACCTTCCATTGAGGAAACAGTTGAGATTTTAAAAGGTTTGAAATCACGTTATGAAAAGCATCACGGTATAAAATATACTCCGGCAGCTCTCCAGGCCACAGCTGAACTTGCCAGCCGTTATATCAATGACAGGTACCTGCCGGATAAAGCCATAGACATTCTTGATGAGGTCGGCTCCGCCTTCAGGCTCGCCGGTGCCACCAGGAAAAGAAAAAAAGTCACTGTCAGGGATGTTGAGTCGGTGGTTTCACGTATGGCCAGGATTCCAGCCAAAAGCAGCTCACGGTCTGAAATACGTCAACTGAAGAACCTGCTGCCGGAATTAAAAAAGGTGATATTCGGGCAGGATCATGCCATCGAGGCCCTGACCAATGCCGTCAAACGTTCCAGGGCTGGACTGGGTCAGCCCGAAACGCCTACAGGATCTTTTCTTTTTGCCGGCCCTACCGGCGTCGGAAAAACTGAAGTGGCCCGGCAACTGGCTAAATCCCTTTCCGTGCATTTTGAACGTTTCGACATGAGTGAATACATGGAAAAGCATGCCGTGGCAAGGCTCATCGGCGCGCCGCCGGGCTATGTGGGGTTTGACCAGGGAGGACTGCTGACCGATGCCATCAGAAAGCACCCTTATAGCGTTCTGTTGCTGGACGAAATTGAAAAGGCGCATCCCGATGTTTTCAGTATACTGCTGCAGGTTATGGATCATTCAACCCTGACTGACAATGCCGGCAGGCGGGCGGATTTCCGCAACGTTATCCTTATCATGACCACAAATGCCGGGGCCCGGGAATTGACGGAAAGGGCCATCGGCTTCATGGCTGATAAAAAGGATACGGGCCAGAAAGCCCTTTTCAACCTCTTTTCACCTGAATTCAGGAACCGGCTTGATGCAGTCATCAGTTTTAACTCCCTCAATATGGCGATAATCGAAAAAATCGTCGATAAAATGGTGGCTGAACTTGAAATGCAGCTCAGCGAGAAAGAGGTATCCATCAGTCTATCTGTCAGGGCACGGGCATTTCTTGCCAAGAAAGGCTATGATCCTGATTATGGAGCCAGACCGCTCCGCAGGCTGATCATGAAAGAAATAGGTGATGTACTTACCGAGGAGATACTCTTCGGCAAGCTGTCCAGGGGCGGCAAAGCCCTGGTAGATGCCAAGGGCAAGAGTCTCATCTTCTCCTATAAAGGCATTTAAAAGGTCTGTTTCAACCTAAAGATTTCAGGCTAATATTATACTCCCGCGGTATAATACAACACTTACGCTATAACCATGCCAAATGCTAAAGCACTGACCCTGGCCTTCTTTTTCATCTTTTCAGGACTTGTTGCGGCAACAGGTGCTTATGGCGCTCCGGCAGCGGACCTCTGGCCCCGCTGGCAAACACATGATCCTGATTCTTCCCTCATTATTGATCATGCGGACTGGTCACTCATACTGCAGCACTATGTCATTACCGACCACCCTTCGGGAATTAACAGGTTCAGGTACAGCAGTGTAAGTTTAAAGGACCGTCAGGTCCTGAAAGACTACCTGAAAAAAATGCAAACTGTTGCAGTTTCAACTTTGAGCCGCAATGAGCAGCAAGCTTACTGGATCAATCTCTATAATGCCCTTACTGTCGACATCATCCTTGATCATTATCCGGTAAAATCCATTCGTGATATTGACATATCACCAGGTTTTTTCAGCAACGGTCCCTGGGATGCAAAATTACTGACAATTGAAGGCCAAAAAGTCTCCCTGAATGATATCGAACATCGCATTTTGCGTCCTATCTGGCAGGACAATCGGGTTCACTATGCTGTTAACTGTGCCAGCCTCGGCTGCCCCAACCTCCAGCCGCAACCGTTTACTTCCCTAAATCTGGACCTGTTGCTTGAAAAAGCAGCCCGTGATTTTGTCAATCATTCCCGCGGGGTCTCCTTTCCCCGCAGCAGGATCAAAGTATCAAGTATTTATATCTGGTTCAGGGAAGATTTTGGCGGTTCAGAAGAAGGGATTATCCAGCATCTGAAAAAATATCTCTCCCCGGAAAAGTCAGAAGAACTTGCGATAGCCCAAAAGAATATTGGTCATCACTATAATTGGGACCTCAACGAATAACGCAAATCCCTCTTTTTGAGTTTCTGAACATTACATGTTTTAGCTTGGAAACCTTTTTACTATCCTTATCCTCTACGCTAATGAAAGGTTTTTCACTGGCAACGGATTTTCGCCATAACATTGGATACAGACCACTAGCGCTCTACCCGGCAATATCAAAAATGGATCTTTTTAATTATATTCCTTTTCATTGTTGGCAAAAATGAAACATCTACAAACGAGGGGAGTATAAACAAAAGCTATAACTATTTAACAACCACCCCTAAAAGGGGTGGATTATAAAGTGACCCTAAAAGGGTAATTTCATTTCCAAAGGTTTTCTTGTTCTATGCGTTTATCTTTTTCAATTTGCCATTTCACATATCTGCGAATCTTTTCTTCGTCCAGACCCACGGTGCTTACACAATATCCCTTTGCCCAAAAGTGTCTACCCCAATATCGTTTCTTCAGGTGGATATGGCGATCAAACATTTTTATCGCGCTCTTACCTTTCAGAAAACCTACTACCTCAGCAATTGAGTATTTAGGCGGAATTGACAATACCAGGTGGACATGGTCCAACTGGACATTCTTTTCCAACACCTCCAACTTTTTCCAGTCGCACAACTGTTGGATAATTTCAACAACCGACCTTGCTACCTCACCTTTCAGGATGCGAAATCGGTATTTGGGACACCAAACTATATGGTATTTGCATTCCCAAACTGCATGTGCTAATTTTTGTAACAGTTTCATTAAATAC
>JAFDCT010000037.1 GCA_019312695.1 Deltaproteobacteria bacterium
ATCTCAACATCTTTTTTGACGTCTCAGCAGAAAAGCACCTGAAAATTGAATCAATATTTTCACTGGGCGTTGGACTCATTATGATGTTTGAAAAAATTGCCAGAAAACACAGCTGAAAAATTTTTATGATCAATATCTTCACATATGGCTCATTGATGTATGACCTTGTCTGGTCCAGGGTTGTTGCCGGCACCTATGAAAGGTCCGAAGCTGTCCTGCAAGGCTATGACAGAAAAGGTGTGCAGGACGAGGTCTACCCCGTCATTGTTCCATCTTCCCCTCATTCACAAATAGAGGGTATTATCTATCGTGACGTCACATCATCCGACCTGGCCAGGCTGGATAAATTTGAAGGTGAATATTATCTCAGGAAGACAGAACTGGTGATCTTGCCGGATATAACAGAGCTGTCTGCTGAGATCTATGTTTTAAAAGAGGAATATTATTCAATAATTTCTCCAAGGGATTGGGATCCTGTTCATTTCAGCACAACAGGAATCCACTACTTCATGCATCAATACATGGGAAATGCCAAACAGTAGGGGCGAAAAGTCAGAATCCAGCAGGAAATCATCTTCTGTTTTGCAATTGTGCTTCTGCCTGGTAAGTATATTAATTGCTGCAGAAGAGGAGATGGCCAGATTCGGTTTGGGAGAGTATCATAGACCATAACCTGCAAAAGCAAGCCATGCAGGAAACTTTATGGACCAGTGAATATATTAATTCAGATGAAATACTCTTAATAAAAGACCGTTCTCGGTTTATACTGTTTGAACCAAAACCAACAAGGAAGGCAATTGTGGCTCAGATTACACTCCAGGGAAGTACAGTGCAAACAATTGGGAACCTGCCGGCTGTCGGTAAGGCGGCGCCCTCTTTTAAGCTGGTAAAGACAGACTTTTCCGAAGCAAGTCAGCAGGACTTTTCCGGCAAAAACATCATATTAAATATATTTCTCAGTCTTGATACCTCAGTCTGTGCGGCATCGACCCGGCGATTTAACAAGGAGGCCGCTGAATCTCCTGATACAGTGGTACTCTGCATATCAGCAGACCTGCCCTTTGCCCATAAGCGTTTTTGCGAGGCAGAGGGTCTCAACGATGTAATACCGCTGTCAGTTTTCCGCGCGCCTGAATTCGGCCGGGATTATGGTGTAACCTTTACCAGCGGCCCTCTTATCGGCTTACTGTCAAGGGCTGTTGTCATTATTGACAAATCAGGACAGGTAGTCTATACGGAACAGGTTCCTGAAATCACCCATGAACCTGATTATGATGCTGCCCTGCTTGTGCTATCGCAGCTGACTGGCTAACAGCAACAAAAAAAGGAGGAATTAGAATGGAGCAGGTCATGCAAATCAGTAAGTCAGACTTGGCAGGCGCCCGGGATACAGGTAACAGGGAGTACCTTGAGTCAACCTTTCAGAAGGCTGAAGATGTCATCAGAGCAGGTGGCACAGTCCATCTCATGCAGGTCTTTTCAGATTCATCCAAAGAGGTTGCTGAAATCATCGACAACCTGGAGCAGCTGGCTCATTTTAAAACCATATATGCACGCTGAAGCTGTTTAGACAGAAAACACCAGTCCCTGATTTAGTTCTAACCTTCTTAAAATACAGGAAGACCTGCAATGAAACTATACACAATCCTCCCCGGCCAGGATAAGGAAATGTAAATTAAAATGTTTTTTAACCAGCCGGGAGATCACTCAAGCCCTCTGAGGCGTATGCCAATATATTGAAATACTTGAAGAATCATGACTTTTTCCTGTAAAAACTTTGATTTTAATACGGAAGACTGCCTGAAGCTCAATTCGGAGTGTATTCCGGGCAGGCCCGGTTGTGTCCTGATTGGAAAGGTTAAATTCAGCGAGGATATTGAAAAAAGGCTGAAAGACCTCGAAACCGAAACGTCAAAGAAAAAGAAACGCCACAGATAACCTGGAGGTACTGCTTAACAAATTTGACTATATATCCCTTTAGCCGCAGCACCCAGAGCCTGAAATTTCTGCTAACTGTCTCCCTGTCATACCAATGTAATTTTTGCTTGACATCTGTCGATTCAAATTTAGTTTTTTACTTATAGAAAAACAAGACAAGATGTGAGTCTGCCTTTTGAATGAGGAGGATTCTCCAATGGAAGAGGTGCACTTGAAAGTGCCGCTATAGGGCCTCAGGAAGAGCCTATGCTGTTCTTCACGGCGGCCTTTTGTTTTTTGTGCCCCGCAAAAATCGGCGGGAGCATACATGGAGCTTAAACATTAGATTATTTTTCTTACAAAAGGGGGGAGATGCCATGACAGTTGGGAATTTCTGCAACCGTGAAATCATAGTTGCCGGTAGGGACAGCAGCATAAAGGAAATAGCCAAGCTCATGCGCCACCATCATGTAGGAGATGTTGTCATTGTTTCCGGTGAAGGAAATAAGGCAAAACCAATCGGTATTCTAACCGACCGGGATATTGTTGTAGAGCTCATTGCCTGCGATGTGGAGCTTGAATCTGTAGCTGCCGGAGATGTCATGAGTTACGAACTGGTAACAGCAAAAGAGGATGATTCTATCTGGGATACCCTGCAGCGTATGCGTGCCAGGGGTATACGCAGAGTGGTCGTGGTTAATGATCAGGGTAAACTGGAAGGGGTCCTGGCGGTTGATGATCTGCTGGAGTTGTTCGCCGAAGAGTTGAACCTGCTTGCCAAAATACCGTTCCGTGAACAGTTGATTGAAACTGCCATAAGATCATGACAGGAAAAGTCAGGTGTGAATATATTTCCTGGTCGCGCTTTTACAGGCTGTCGCGTATACTTGCCACAATCATCCATGATTCCGGGTTTAAACCCGATATCATAGTAGCGATAGGCAGAGGCGGCTATATGCCGGCCCGAATCATTTCAGACTTTCTGCATATTATGAATATGACTGCCTTTAAAATAGAGCATTATCGCGGTACAGAGAAAAAACCGGTGGCACTGATACGATATCCTCTCAGTGAGGGTGTGTCCGGTAAAAAGGTGCTGCTGGTTGATGATGTCTGCGATACAGGTGACACCTTTGAATTGGCAGAAAAACATGTTGAGGAACGTATGCAGCCGGAAGAAATCAGATCCGCGGTCATGCACTTCAAAAAAACATCCAGTTTTGTACCGGATTACTATGCCGTCAGAATTTTTAAATGGCGCTGGCTCATCTACCCCTGGGCAGCAGCCGAGGACATTGGTGAGTTCATAAAACAAATTGCTCCCAAACCTTTTACAATTGAGGAAATCAGGGTAATACTGGCTCGTGACTATTCTGTCCGTCTGCCTGATAAGGTTCTTGCTGATATCCTGGCACTGTTAAACAGCTGAGAACCGGGGTTGTATATACTATGCTTGAAAAAAGGGGAACATAGTCATGCTGCCCTTTGCATGGCGTTGTCAAGGGGTGGTCCGTCAATTGCCTTGCAGACCCACTCCTTGAGTTCCTTGTTCAGGGGGTGTACACCGACGCCGGGCCTGTCACCGTCTTCTCTCCAGGCTTTGATAAAAAGGTTTTCCGGCACTTCGACTTCGGCAATTTCATCGGCACCTGCTGTAGTTCTGCGAATAAGTGTTACCCGTGGAGGTTTAAGCCAGTCATAAAGCACAAAGTATATTGATTCCTGGCCCATTGTACTGACAAAATCATGCCCCCTGATCCAGCCGGTACCCCATTCCAGGTACATCTCGATAGCCTTTTCCTGGGTCATGTGCCAGTCTATTTTGTTTACCAATTTCCTGTCTGCTTTCAACTCTTCAAGTGTCAACATGACTGCCCTCCTTATTTCAATGCATATAAAAAAGTATTTTGATTATATTTTTTTAGTAATATTACTCATTATTCTTTAGCTAGTCCATATATTTTACGGCTTTCATAAAAAAATTTGGTCCACCTTATTTTTTAACAAAGAGTGCACGGTGAAAATCTTCACCCAGCATGCCTTTGAAGGTTTTTCCCGGGGGTAAATTTTTTTTTCGTTGTGCCTGACAATTTCACCATGCTATATTAGAGTAACATCATGCTACTATGTGGCATCTATTTCATACTTTACCTGGCCTGGTTCATAACCCCTGAAAAACCTCATCACGACTGGTAGGAATAATATGAGAAAAGATCTGAATTTTATTGATTTCTTGGCTCAAATTCCATGGTGGCTCAGTGTTTCTCTTTCCGTTACATTTTATGTGGTTTTGAAGTTTCTCGTGCCGTACTTTGCAGCACAGTCCCTTCTTGTCAATGAAGTCCATGTTTCGTTTGGCCCTGTTTTGGCTCCCATTGTAGCCCTGGCTTTTCTGTCACCGGTTACCTTTTCTCTCTTTAAGTTTAACAGGAAGAAAAAACTTCAGGACTTTAAAGAAGAAATCCAGTCAATTCAGGATCTTTCATGGCAGGAGTTTAAGGAGATTGTAGCCGAGGCCTACAGGGGTTCGGGTTATATAATTCCGGAAAACAATGTTTTCACATCTGACCCGAGTGTTGATCTCATAATGAGAAAGGGTGCCAACCTATACCTCGTGCAATGCAGGTATTGGCAAAACAGAAAACTTGGCAAGCGTGAAGTAAAAAATCTCTTTACCCTTATGCATGACAAGCAGGCCAGTGGCGTTTTTCTGCTGTCAACTGGCATTTTCACCAATGAGGCAAGGCATTATGCTCTTAACAGGCCGATCACTCTGGTTGATGGTATTTCACTTTTGAAGCTGCTGGGCAAAGACCAGAGAACTTCTTCTTCAGAAAGATCGAATTAAAACAAAGTTTTTCAATAATATTGTTCTTTTTTCCGAATCCCCAACAGTACATTTTTTTATTTTTAGGGTTGTCTTGAGCATTTTA
>JAFDCT010000038.1 GCA_019312695.1 Deltaproteobacteria bacterium
AATTCATCCTGTGAGACTTCTTACCGTGAGTACATATAGAAAAATATCGCTCTGTATATTGGTCTTATTGCTGTTTATTTTAAATGGTTGTGTTGCCAAAAATGGAAACCTCATGAAACCTTTAGAAACAGTCAGTTTTGTCGATTTGAACCGTTATGCCGGTCTGTGGTATGAAATCGCCCGCTATCATCATAAATTTCAGGAAGGCTGCTTTGGCAGCAGGGCGACCTATTCCCTGAGGGATGATGGCAGGATAACCGTGATTAATGAATGCTACGACGGTTCACTTTCCGGCAAACTTCGCTCGGTAAAGGGAAAGGCATGGGTTGTGGATAAAGAGACAAATGCCAGGCTCAAGGTTTCTTTCTTCTGGCCCTTTGCCGGCGATTACTGGATCATTGACCTTGGAGAGAATTATGAATACGCAGTCGTAGGCCACCCCGCCAGGAAATACCTGTGGATTCTGGCGCGCACGCCGGAGATGGATGACAGGGTATATGAAGCCATCCTAATGCGACTTGAAAAACAGGAATACGATACAGCAAAACTTATCAGAACATTACAGAAACCCGGAAATCAGGAATTATGACACTGGCTGACTATTTACAAAATAGCTCAGGCAAAGGGGTTCTGGCTACGGCTGATGCAGCGGGAAAGGTCGATGCTGCCATCTATTCCAAGCCGCTTATTCTTGAAGACCACACCTTGGCCTTCATCATGAGGGACCACCTGACACACCACAATATTATTTCAAATCCTTATGCCACGTATCTTTTCATCGAGGACGGCCACCATTACAAAGGCATCCGGCTTTTTTTAAAAAAGGTTCGGGAGGATACCGACCCGGATATCATGGCAAAAATGACAAGGCGCAATCTGACCCCTGAGCAGGACAAAGCCAGGGGGCCGAAATTTGTTGTCTATTTTACCCTGGAGAAAATTCTACCACTGATCGGCAGCGGGGAAACCGGGATAGAGATATGATGTAACGTGGAAAGATATCTATTATGGACTGTTAGTTATAAAGTAACTGTAACCGTTTCGGAATTTCAGATAAACCTAACAGGAGGAATATTGTGAAAACTTGCAGCTTGAACGACTTCATGGAAGAGATCGGCCCCTGGCTTGACAAAGATTATATAAAAGGGGCCCATGTTGACGATAAAGGTCACTTTGTCCTGCAATTCAGGGACGGCATGAGAAATGTATACTATATTGACGACTGCAACGAAGCCCAGATCAAAATGGTTCTCAAAGACCTGAAAAGCAAGGGAATCCCGGTTACCGACTAATGTATGGCATTACCTGTTTTTCGCTGCCTGTTTGACGATTTTTTCAGCCAGGTCCTGAAAAACAAGGTTGTGAAATGGCAGTGTTATATACCAGTAAAGCCTCCCCAGGACCCCACGCGGATAATAGTGGGCGGTCTGGACCAGCATATTATTTTCAATGACAAACTCCAGCCAGGCCTTGCCGGGGAGCTTCATCTGGGCAAGCAGCAACAGTCTTTTGTTGGATTGAATATCGGCCACCTTCCAGAAATCAAGGGCATCGCCAATCCGCAATTCGCTGCTTACACGCCGGCCCCGGTTGAGACCGTAACCGCCGACCATCTTATCCATGGCTCCCCGCAGCCGCCATAATATATTGTACTTATACCAGCCTCTTGTACCACCGATAGCCAGGGTAGACTGAAATACCTGGACCGGAGAGACATCATTAAATTCAATCACACGCCGATCCCTGATTATTGCGCTGGAGGGATCATCCTGGAAAATAATATCGCAGACCTCACCAGCACTGGAGTCACACCACCTGCTGACAACCTCTTCATCCTCGATCTCCTTGATGGCCCGCCGGATCGAGTCCTCAAAGGAAAGGGGTTTTATTCCAGGGAAGTAGCGCTCAGCATTATCATTCTGCTGTATTGTTTCAGATTTCAGACCCTCAACCAGCGCTGCCGCTATTTTATAAGGTACCGGGGTGAACAATATCAGCCAGTAGGATGAGAGTTTCGGTGTCAGAACAGGGAGGGGCAAAACAAACCGCCTCAGCCCCATAACTCTTGCTGCGGCAAGCATCATTTCCTTGAATGACATATTCTCGGAGCCGATATCAACAATGAGGTTCTGCCTGGTCTCAAGCCAAATGGAGGCCGTGAGATACGAGAGCACGTCTTCAACTGCAATGGGCTGTGTCCTGGTGGTTACCCATTTTGGTGTAACCATTACAGGCAGTTTCTGCACCAGGTTGCGCAGGATCTCGAAACTCTTGCTGCCGGCCCCGATTATCACACCGGCCCTGATCCAGATGGTAACCAGTTTTTCCGGCCGAGCAGAAAGAATCTCGCCGGTCTCAATTCTGCTTAAGAGATGTTTGCTGGCTGTGTCCTTTACTCCCAGGCCGCCCAGATAAACAATTTTTTTAACCCCTGCAGCAATGCAGGACTCTCTGAAATTTTCAGCACTCTTTCGGTCAAGGTCACTGAAATCCCTATCAGCCCCCATGGAATGGATAAGGTAGAAGGCAACATCAATATCTTTTAGGGCCAGTCCAAGTTTTTCCTGGTTGAATGTATCGCCCTCGACAACTTCAGCCTGCTGTCTTGTTTTTTCCTGCACTTTCAGGGCATTTCTGACAAAAATACGGACCTGCACATCATGATAGTCCAGGAGCTTTTGCTTCAGTCTCCTGCCGATATATCCTGTTGCTCCAGTTACTAGTACGCGGGTCTGGTTCATCTGTTTCTGTAAAAAAGATTCTCAAGCACGGTTCCTGAGCTTCAGTTCAAAGGGGTGAGGATTAAGGTAATACTGCTTCCGCAGGTATTCCTGATCATATTTCCGCACATAATGATTGACCAGGGTTATCGGAACAATCAAGGGGGTATAATATTGGTGATACTGTTCAATGACTTCCTGAAGTTCCTGCTTTTCATCCCTGGTCAACAGCTTTTTGAAATAACCTGCCATATGCTGCAGGACATTGACATTCTTTTTAACGGTAGCCTTAAGAGTCAGGGCCTGCATTAACATAGCTTCATACTGATCATACAGTGACTCCAGCTCCATGTCCTTAACACGGGCCACAAGCCTCCCCATGTCCCTGTAATATTTTTGGCTGTGTGACATGATCTGCAGCTTGTGCTCTGTATGAAAGGCAACAATATTTCCCCTGCTCTTTTTCTGTTCTGCAATCTGTCGCCAGCGTTTGAGAGCAAAGATCCGCTCAATGAAATTCTCCCTCAGGGCCGCGTCGTGGAGCCTGCCTTCCTCCTCCACAGGTATAAGGGGGAATTGTGCCATAAAAGCCCGGGCAAACAGCCCGACACCCTTATTGCTGCCTGGAAATCCTTTCTCGGTATAAACCTTTACCCTTTCCATACCGCTGCTCGGGGATTTACTCTTGAAAATAAAACCACAGAGATTTTCCTTCTCAAGTTCCCCGGCTCTCTTCCGGGCCCAATTACGCATAATTTCAGTAAAATCCCTACCCGTTTTGGAAGTCAGCAACCGGGGTGCTTCCGGATCTCCTACCAGCCGCAATGTTTCACGGGGGATACCGAATCCTGCCTCGACCTCGGGACAAACACCCACAAAGGAAAAATACTGCCCCAGTATATCTGTAATATACCGGTCATGGCTGTGTCCTCCGTTATAACGGACCTCTTTGCCGAGCAGGCATGCGCTGACACCAATTTTTATTTTCTGTTCCATAACCTGAAAACCTGATTGAAAAAAAAGAAATTTATAAATTGTTTTGGGACTTCAGATTTTTAAAATACTATTGTTTTGCTCATTTGTAAAAAAAGAAAGTGTAACCTTTACTTTCAGGCCGGGTGTTGTTGTGCCTGAACTTAATTCCCGCCAGGTTTTGGGTCTTCATCGGAGGCAATTCAGTCAGCAGGGCAGCAGTTGAAAGAGGTGGCGCTGTACTGACTGGTTTGAGGAAATTATTCCGAAGAGCACTCTCAGGGGATTTTGACATAACTGCTCACCGCCGGTTAAACACTCTGAAAATTTTACATCTTAATACTTGTAGTTGCATATATTTTCAGTTTACATTCTTCTTGCCAAGGAGGATGATGCCATGAAAATAAAGGTCAGCAACTACATGACACCCCAGGTGGTGTCTATCCCGCCCAACATGGGAATCCGGGAGGCGTTCTTCAAGATGAAGGAAAACTCCATCAGGCACCTGCCGATTGTTGATGGAGATAACAGGCTCATAGGGATCATCAGTGATCGTGAGCTGCGCCGGCCGAACTGGGTGGATGAGGCCCAGGACATCTCCCATGTCTACTATCTGGATAATTCAATGCTGGTAAGCGACGTCATGATTACCAATGTTCACGTACTTCACACCTATGATACCCTTAACAAGGCCGTTGCCCTGTTGCTGGATAACCATATTGGCGCTGCTCCTGTACTCGACAAAACGGAAAACCTGGTGGGTATGCTGTCTGCTATCGACCTGCTTCGAGCACTCAGGGACTCCATTGACCTGCAAAAAAAGAAAAAGTGAATCTTGTATTGTTTTTTGTTTGTCGCAATTTTAACTTTCACGTTACAGGTATATATGTCGGCATTAACACTTTTGCTTAAACCTTAACAAAAGGAAAGGCGATGCTTTTACATCACAGATTTATTGAGGTAGCAAAGAAACAGGGTGAAAAATTAGCATTCATTGATCGTACTGCCGGCAGGGAGGTTTCATACTCCAAAGCGCTTATCGCCTCACTTCTTCTGGCGGCTGAATTTAAAAAATTTGATAAAGGGTTTCTGGGGGTGATGATCCCGACCTCGGCAGGATGTGCGCTCTCCATTATCGGCTCCCTTATGAGCGGCCGGACCCCGGTCATGATAAATTATTCCACTGGCGCTGAAGAAAACTGCAGGTATGCCCAGGATAAATGTGATTTTAAAACAATTGTCACCTCAAGGGCACTGCTGCAGAAAATTGACTGCCCCCATGTAGACGGCATGGTCTATATCGAAGATATCATGGCAGGTTTAAGCACGCTTAGAAAAGCACAGGCAGCGGCAATCTCTAAACTTCCCGCTTCTTTTATCCAGAAAATGGTTTCCGGCAATAGCGATCAGCAGGATGCGGTCATCCTGTTTACCAGCGGCAGTGAAAAGGACCCAAAGGCTGTTGAACTTACCCATCGAAATATAAGTGCCAATATCGAAAGTTTTTCCGCTCGTTATAAATTTACGGAAAATGACATCTTCCTGGCCAATCTCCCCTATTTTCATGTTTTCGGACTTACCGGCAACCTCTGGACTCCTCTTTATCACGGTATGTCCATCATAACCTATGCAAACCCCCTTGATTACAAAAAAATCTGCGAAATTATTCGCGATGACAAACCGACCCTGATGGTCGCCACACCCAGCTTTTACTGGGGCTATCTTCGCAAGTCTGAACCAGGTGATTTTGCCAGTCTACGCCTTGCTGTATGCGGGGCAGACAAGTGCCCTGATGCCCTGCGGGAGGGCTTTCTGGAAAAACACCATATCATTCTATATGAAGGCTATGGCACGACCGAGACCTCACCTGCTATTTCATCCAATTATGAAGGACACAACAAACCCGGTAGTGTTGGCCTGCCTCTGGAAGGAGTCGAGATAAAAATTGAACATTACCAGACAGGCGAGGAATGCGGCGTGGGTGAAAACGGCAAGATCCTGGTCAGGGGTGACCTGGTTATGAAGGGTTATTTCAACGATTTTGAAGAAACTTCCCTGCATATACGTCGCGGCTGGTACGATACCGGTGACATGGGCAACCTGGATGAGGACGGCTACCTTTGGCATGTCGGCCGCCTGAAACGTTTTGTCAAGATCGGCGGCGAGATGGTTTCTCTTATCAGGGTCGAAAACATCCTGGAAAAATTCCTCCCGAATAACGTGATCTGCTGTGTTGTTGACGTTCCCGATGCCATTAAGGGTGCCCGCATAGTTGCAGCTGTGACTGAACCCATTGAGGAAAAGAAAATCACGAAAAAGATGGCAGCCGAACTGCCAAAGATTGCCCTGCCAAAGATGTTTACCGTTATTGAGGAACTACCTAAAATGGGGAGCGGCAAAATCGATTTCAGGACCGTTACCAGTATGGTTAAAAATAAATTAAACACTGCAGAAAATAAAAAGAATGAGCAGAAATAAACGCGATCCCTTTTTTCTATATTAACTTATCGTAATTATTATTTTTTATTTTTCGATTTTGCTATATATTGGGACCCGTCCTGGGCCATACCACAATATATAGTGTAATTATGGCATACTTAGACCTCCATAAAATAACCAAATTCCAAATATTTGCAGCAAAAAGCTAAAAAGCACTTGACTTTTAGGTGCGCACCATGCACCATGGTGACGGGGAAAGGAAGTTTTTGTTCTTTTAACTCTATCGAGTTAGCAGGTCACTTACCATAATATGCGAAAATCAGCAGCTTTTCTGACAGCATTACTTTTACTTGCTTTGTCGTTTCCTCTTGCAGGGCAATCTGCCGATAAACGGTCGTCCGCCTCCGGTCCTGTTATTCTCACCACTGAACATAAATTTTCACCAACAGCCGCGACTCTTTCCGAAGTACGCCAGCAGATCATTGCTTCCTATCAGCCAATCGCGTCCAGCGAAACCGTGCTCCTGAAAAGAGCAGCTGCAACCAAAAGAAGACCTGTGGGCCCG
>JAFDCT010000039.1 GCA_019312695.1 Deltaproteobacteria bacterium
AAAATATACTGCGCAGCAACCTAGCAGCCAAAGGTGACCCTGTCGGCAAAATCCTTCGTTCTGATAAGACATTGACCCTGGAAGGGGATATTATCAATCAGAGCCGCAAAAAAATTCCAATACGCTTTACACTGTCCCCACTCAAAAAGACGACCGGGGAAAAAACCGGTGTGATAGTCATCCTCGAGGACATCTCCCTGCTCAAGGACCTTGACAAAAAGATCTACGGGTTTTCGGGCCAGGAGAAAATAATAGGCAACAGCCTGAAAATGCAGGAAATTTTTGAACTGCTGCCAATAACGGCAAGAACTGATGCATCTGTGCTCATAACCGGTGAGACTGGCACCGGCAAGGATCTCATAGCCGAAGCTATCCACAAAACCTCCAAGAGATCACGCTATCCATTCATTAAAGTAAACTGTGGTGCCTTGCCGGAGTCACTCCTTGAATCCGAATTGTTCGGACATGTTCGCGGCGCCTTTACCGGGGCTGATAAAGACAAACCAGGCATGTTCCGTCTGGCACATGGGGGAACACTGTTTCTCACTGAAATCGGCGATCTGTCATTGCCGCTCCAGGTCAAAATTCTCACTGTCCTTGATGACAAGGAATTTTTCCCGGTTGGCGGATCAACTAAAATCAGCGTTGATGTCAGGATAATTGCAGCCACACACCGGGACCTCGGTGAACTTGTCAAACAGGGCAGGTTCAGGGCGGATCTTTATTACAGGCTTAATGTCCTGCACCTCCACCTGCCGCCATTAAGAGAAAGGGAAGAGGATTTTCGTCTTCTGCTGGATCATTTTTTTCGGGAGATAAGGGCAAACCTGAACAAGAAGATTAAAGGATTCAGTGATGACTGCCTTAAGCTGTTATCAGCTTACAGTTTTCCCGGCAATATCCGCGAATTAAGAAATATTGTCGAGTATGCAGTGAATGTCTGTCAGAATGAAATTATGCGGCCGGAACATCTGCCCAGGAATATGCTCACAATGACAAAGAGCCCTTTTCAGTCATCAGCAATTCATCAGGAGCCGTCAAGACTGGAAAAAACTGAAGCCCCAATTGATGCTCATTTGAAGACAGCCGCTTTTGCAACAACCGAGCCTGACACCTGGGGAGATATTGAAAAAGGCATGATATTAAATGCACTGACTAAAACAAGGGGCAATCGTTCGAAAGCTGCCGAACTGCTGGGCTGGTCCCGCAGTAAGTTATGGCGAAAAATTAAACATCATGGCCTGGAATAGATCCCCGAACATTTTGGCTTCTTTTGACTTTATCTGAATTGAAGGAATAAATACAAATCCACCATGAAAATATTAATAACAATAGAAAGAAATGAAGTCTCTCCTCGGTTCGACCAGACTTCGGAAATTCTTATTACTGAAACAGAAGGGGGAAAAAATTCAGGTAAGCCCAGAATTATCCTGCTTCCAGGATCTTCAGGGGAAGATATTTGCAGCCTGGCAATCAAGGAAAACATTTCACTGGTTGTCTGCGGCGCTATAGAAGATACCCATTACCAATATCTCAAGTGGAAAAAGATAAAAGTGATCGATGGAGTCATTGGTCCTTATGAGATTGCTGTAGATTTTGCCATTAACAATACTCTTAAACCGAGAAATATTTTACCTGGCGCCAGTATATACGGAGAGCAGTCATGAAAAAAAGATTGGGATGGCTTAAAAAGGTTTTCATTGATGCTAATGACTACCATAAGACGATGACGTCTCCGGAGCGTTATAAGAGATTTCGTCGGACCCTTACCCTAGTTATGATAGCAACTTTCCTGATCCCGCTCATATTAACTACAATGTTGAGTTATTACGAGCACCGCTCCCAAATGCTGGCGGATCTTCGCTGGAACGCAGAAAGTGCGAAAAAAACCATTGAAACTTTTTTAACTGAGCTTCAGACTGTCCTTGTTTATAGCCTTAATGGGCAGACCTATGAAGAACTTGTCACCGGGGATAACCTCAAGAAACTGTTTAACCGCCTTAAATCACATTATCCTAGTGTGGTTGATCTGGGTATTATTGATCATAATGGAATCCAGCAAGCATACGCAGGCCCCTACGATCTTCTCGGAAAAAACTACAGCGACCGTGAATGGTTTGAGGTTGTCACTGTAAATAAAACATTTATCGGCCAGGTTGAGGTCGGATATCGAAAGGTGCCTCATTTTACCATTTCAGTTAACTTCTTTAATAAAAATAATGGCCAGACTTGGATATTTAGGACCAGCATCGATGTCTCGACCCTGAATAGATATATTGAACAAATAGGCACCGGCCCCCTGTCTGACATTTTTATTGTTTCCCGATTAGGAGAACCTCCTCTGCTCCAGACTTCATCAGAACAATACGGCCCTCCTTTAAGCCCTTATCCTTTTGAATTACCTCACAGCCGTATCGGCATAACCATTTCTGAAGAGAGAGGGGTCTGGGATTATGTGGTTTTAAAAGCTGTCTCTTTTATAGAGGGGACGCCCTGGGCACTTGTACTTTTAAAGCATGGTTACCTATACGGCAAGGACTGGTCTTTTTTCAAAGCCAGGTTGTTTTTTATTGTCATGATCAGCACTATCCTGGCGCTGTTTATCATTTTACAGATCACCAAACTTTTTGTGGGACGCATTCGTGAAGCCGACGAAAAGAGGGAATCCATGATGGCCGAGATCGAACATACAAGCAAACTGGCTTCAATCGGACGTCTTGCCGCTGGCATCGCTCATGAAATAAACAATCCCCTGGCGATCATAAGTGCAAAAACAGGGTTAATAAAGGACCTGCTTGAGCTTTCTGAAAATTTCAAATACAAAAATAAAATCGAAGCTGAAATTCAAGGTACTGCTAATGCAGTAGAACGATGCAAGGTCATAACTCACCGCCTTCTGGGCTTTGCGCGGCGTATGGACATAACCCTTGAATCAATTAGCATCAATAGTCTCATGAAGGAGGTCTTAAGTTTTCTGGACCAGGAAGCGCTGTACAGGGGCATTCATATAGATTTAGATCTTGCTGAATCTATACCTATCATCGAAAGTGACCGCGGTCAACTCCAGCAGATTTTTCTCAATCTTATCAACAACGCGATTGATGCCATTGGTAAAGATGGGAAAGTCACTATAAAAACTTCAAAACGTGATGATGACACAGTTCAAGTTAATGTAATCGATAATGGTAAAGGCATACCGCAGGATATCATAAGCCATATTTTTGATCCCTTCTTTACTACAAAAGACACGGGAGAAAAGAAAGGTACCGGTTTGGGACTATTCATTACTTACGGTATTATTAAAAAA
>JAFDCT010000040.1 GCA_019312695.1 Deltaproteobacteria bacterium
AACCCGTTGGTCTTGGCGCAGTTTCCAAGCAAGCTGGCCGTACCCGACATCTACCGCATATACCTTTGCAGCCCCGTTTTGCAGGAGACAGTCGGTAAAGCCGCCGGTGGATGCTCCAATATCCAGGCAGATGAGATCAGTCGGATCAATGTTGAAATAGTGAAGGCCTGCTTCAAGTTTGTAACCACCTCGGCTCACATAAGGACATGTTTCTTTAACCGTTATATCAACTGAATCTTCCACCATGGTCCCGGCTTTATCAGCCCGCCTGTCATTTACCAGGACCTGGCCGGCTGCAATCAGGGCCTGTGCCTTTTGCCTGGTTGGCGCCAGGTTTTTTTCCAGCAGCAGTTTATCAAGTCGAATTTTCATAGGCGGGGTGCTTAATAGTTTTCTTTATAATTCTTTTCTTTTGTTTTTAAGCTAAAACTGCTAAGGCTTTTCATGTTTTATGGAAAATTATTTTCAGCAGGTAGAAAAAGTTGTCATCTGTGACGTTGATTTTCATCAATTATGAAATGTATATCAATCTTCAATTTTCTGCCAATCATCAGCTGTCAATCATCGTCAGTTTCGTATTACGACAGTTTTATATGCTGATAATTTCTCAACTTTTCATTATTTTTATACATTCTAACCATGTCCAGCAGCACAATTAAAATTATCTTTTCCCCGAAAATGCTAGCCATGTTCGCCCTGGGCTTTTCCTCGGGTTTCCCTTTTTATGTAATACGCGAGGTGCTGAAAGCCTGGCTCACCGATGCCAATATTGACCTTGGCACCATAGGCCTTTTTTCAGCAGTAGCACTGCCTTACACCTGGAAATTTGTCTGGTCACCTGCAATGGACGGAGTCACCGTTCCTTTTTTGGGCAGGCGAAGAGGCTGGATGATCCTGACCCAGATAGGGTTGCTCATACTGATAGCTGTGATGGGGCAGCTTAATCCTACAGAATCCCTTAAAATGATGGCAGTTGTTGCTTTCTGCATAGCTGTCTTCAGTGCTTCCCAGGATATTGTGCTGGATGCATTTCGACGCGAGTATTTGACGGACGAGGAACTCGGGCTTGGAACGGGTATTTGGATGAATGCCTGGCGCTTTGGCATGTTCGCGTCTACCGGGACCGCATTTTTTCTTGCTGATAGTATTGGCTATCCGGCAGTCCACCTTGTTTTGAGTATGATGATGGGTGTGGGAATCATTACGACCCTGTTGGTACCGGAGCCTGAAACAGGTGTGACGCCACCACGAACACTGCAGGAAACAGTGATCGAGCCCTTTCGAGAATTTTTCAGCCGCGGTGGTGCCTGGTGGGTGCTTGCCTTTATTCTGCTCTACAAACTGGGCGATAATATGGCTGGAGCCATGAATATTCCCTTTATCCTTAAAACCGGATTTACCAAACAGGAGTATTTTGTCATTGTCAAGGGGATAGGTGTGCTGGCCCTTTTGGGAGGAGCCTTTTTGGGCGGCATTATTATGATACGTTTGGGAATTGCAAACTCTCTGTGGGTTTTTGGTGTACTCCAGGCAATTTCCACAGCCGGTTTTGCTCTGTTGGTCTTCTTGGGTAAAAATCACGTTTTGCTCAGTGGAATTGTGGCCTTTGAGTTTCTGGCAACAGGGTTGGGCCAGGCTGCTTATGCCAGCTATATGGCAGTTCAGACCAATAAACGGTTTACTGCGACCCAGTATGCCATGATGACAAGCCTTATGGCCATTCCCGGGACTGTCGCTGCGGCTGTAACAGGTTATATGGTTGAATTTCTCGGCTGGGCCGGGTTTTACATTACCTGCAGCCTGATAGCCCTGCCAGGCATACTGCTGCTAGTGAGGATAGCACCCTGGGGCAGCAGTAATGAAGAAATTGATGCAAGTTTGAAGCAGGGTAGGTAAAAAACGTTCAGTTTAACGCTTGAGTGATTCAAGCCTGGTCTTTGCGGAAACCACCTCATCACTCTTGGGATAGGTGTCAACAAGCTTGTTGTATACTATACGGGCTGTTTCAGGATCACCTATTTTTTCAAAGGCAAGTCCCTGCTTGTATAAGGCTTTGGGAGCCAGTTCATGCTTGGGGTGTTCAACAATGACCTTCTGGAATTCCAGGATGGCCAGTTCATAGTCTTTTTCCTCATAAAGACTTTCAGCACCATGGTAGCGAGCATTAACAGCTTCTGGTGCTGAAGGGTTTTTATCCAGGTACTCGGCAAAACTATTATAGGCTTCTCTGTATTTATTCTGTTTGAAGAGGTCAAGGCCCTCGTTATATTTGTTTGAAACAGATGAAGAGGAAGGCGGTGGTGGTACAGATGGAGCAGGAGCCGCTACAGTTTTCACCTCAGGCTTGGAAGCAACCTTTTCATCTTCTTTTTCTTCGGCTGAGGATTCAGTAATATTCTGACTGCTGACATTAATTTTAAAGGCATCAGGTTGAATTTCCCGCGGCTCGCTGCTGATTTTCTGTTCAGCAGCCATTCTTGCTTTTCTCTCCGCCTCTCTTGCTCGCTGGGCAGCTTCCAGGGCTCGCTGGGCTGCTTCCTGACTTCGAGCCTCTCTGATCGCATTGATTTCATTTTCAGCCAGGTTGACACGTTCCTGGGCATTAAACAATTGCTCTTCAGAGAGATTCAAACGCTCATTGAGCTTTTTGATATCAGCTGATCTGTTTTGTTCTGAGGATTCTATGCGGCTTAACAGCAGTTTTTTGAGGTCTCGGTTTTCTTCCTGGACCTGCCGGATGAAAAAGTTGTTTTCTTCAATTTCACCCTGCAGCCGCATTAACTCTCCCTGCAAATAGTCCAGGCGGTCACTGGTCTCGGCTTGTCGGGCTTGGACACTCTGCACAGTCTGCTTTTTCAGTTCATCTATTTCCTTATTGATATCCTCAACCTTGGAATCCATTTTACGTACTTTGACATTGGTGTATTCCACATCCTGTTGGGTGGCAACACACTGGACCAGGAGAGTTGAAAGACCGAGAAGGGTTATGGATAATAAAACAGTGCATTTCATGGCAGACCTCATCATTATATCATTTAATCAGTTCATTCTTGTTGACCATTCAGGTGCTGATTGATGGCCCTGAAGCTGAAACAGGGTGCGGAACCCTGTTCCGTTTCTGAAGATCGTACAAATTTCACTATCATCCTTATGACGCCTAATAAAGACTATTTGCCTTGAATCCGGTGACCATGAAGGTGATTCATGATCATCCCTGAACCATGTCAACTGAAGGCGCTGGCCCCCTTCAGGTTTAATGATAAAAATCTGGTATCTTCCTTCGTGTAGTCCTGAGTAAGTAATCCATTCGCCGTTGGGTGACCAGCTCGGCTCAGTATTATCATTACCCTGAAATGTAATACGTCTGACAGCTTTTGTCTTCACATTCATAATATAAATCTGCGGCGTGCCGCTGCGGTCGGACACAAAGGTAATATGTTTGCCGTCCGGAGACCAGGCAGGAGATACATTGATGCCCGTATCCTGTGTAAGCCGGCCAAGAACAACCCCTTCGGTATTGATCAGGTAAAGATCCGGATTGTCGTCCTTGCTCAGGGTGATAACCATGGTTTTGCCGTCAGGAGACCAGGCGGGGGCAAGGTTGAGGCCTGCAAAGCGGGAAATCGATCTGGTTGTCTTTGCTTCCTGCCAGTTGGTGATATAGAGGTTCGGATTTCCGGGATGATAGGAGGTATAGGCAAGAAGTTTACCATCGGGTGAAAATTTTGGCGAGACAGCCAGGTTCTTATGTCGCGTTACCTGTTTGATGGATCTTCCCAGGACATCGGCTACAAAAATTTCCTTGTAGCCACCCGGCACTTCAGAAGAGAACGCTATATTAGTAAGACTTATACCTCTTTCACCGGTAAGATGATATATGACTTCATCACAAAAACGCAGTATAATTTTATCACGGATATCCAGAGGCCCCTTGTAACGCTTGCCGATGAGCATCCTGCCCTCGGAAATATCAATAAGCCTGAATTCAAAGGATATGTTATCCCCGGTAGTTTTGTAATCTGTTATGACGGCAAAATCCACTCCCAGGTTAAGCCAGTCGGTGTTTTTGGAACCGTCATATCTTTCCGGCGGCACGACCGAAATAAAGCCGTGGAATTCAAGGGCGTCAGAAAGCAGCTTCGTCATATCCCGATCGGATTTACCTATTTTGTCAGGTTCCCTTATGTCTGAAAAATAAGGGACGGCAAATGGTACTTTGCGAAAGTCCGGCGAAGTTATATCAAGATAGACCCTTGCCTGGGACTGTGTGGTGAACAGTAAGGCAATAACTAAAATCAAACTGTTCAGATATATCATTTTTTGAAAGTTCATGATTTTATGATAATTAATGCTTAATATAGTTCCCCCGGTTTGAACCGCAAACCCAGCTCAAAAATATTTTCCTGCAATTGATCCGGGAAGGGCGGCAACGGCGAGGCATCCTTGACTGCTTTTAAAACAAACTGATTGAAATAGATGTTGTCAGATTTTCTTTCAAAGAAGGTGTCTGCGACAGTTCCATCTCTTCTGATCTTTATTACCAGCACGGCTTCAAGAGAATTATCCCAATTTTGCAAGTCTGGCAAGACCCAATGATCATGAATTTTCTGATAAACTGCAGAGAGATACTGTTTCATGTAAAAATCAGGTTCGATGCCAGTACCCCTGGGCCCTGAGATCCCCACTGATTCAGTTTCTGCGGAGGTTTGATCCGTTGTCTGAGTTGCGCTGTCTGTAATCGCGGCAGTACTTGACTTCATCGCGTCTGCAAGCTTGCTCACCGCATCCTTGGCAGCCTTATCATCAGCAACCTGGGCTTCTTTCTGGGCGGCACTTGTCTTGAGTCGTTTTACAACCTGGGACAGTTTGGCCTTATCAAGTGCTTCCTCCTCTTTGGTTTTACCAACTTTGACCTTCTGCTGAATT
>JAFDCT010000041.1 GCA_019312695.1 Deltaproteobacteria bacterium
ATTTTGTCTCGCCTGGCATCCACGCTGGCGGCTTGCGCTATCACGGTATGGCGCCTATTGTCAGCGCTCTGGTGCGTGAAAAAATCATTGACCCCATCAGTGTGCACCAACTGGAGACTTTTGAAGCAGGTGTTCTGTTTGCCAGGACAGAGGGTATAATCCCGGCCCCTGAAACCTGTCACGCAGTGCGAGGTGCCATTATTGAGGCTACCCGTGACCTGAATGAACCGAAGACAATACTTTTTAACTTCTCCGGTCACGGTTTGTTGGATCTTTCCGCCTACGAACAGTTTTTCAGCGGGGCGCTGCATGATTATGAATATCCGGCGGATGCTATAGAAGAATCCATGAAGCATCTTCCAGAACTCTAATTAAAAAAGAAGCAGTTTGTTAAATCTGGTATGTAATAAGGCGGCAGGAAAATCCCTGCCGCCTTGTTTTTTGGCTAAATGAGGTAAATCGGCGTGAGCAAAGTCATATTGCGAAAATATATTATCGTTTTACTCCTGTTTTCTTTGTTATTGACAGCCGTCAGTCTCCAGGTATCCGCCCAGGCAGATAATCTGAAAACTGTTGCTGCAGAAACGGTTGGCCTGATTGATAGCGGCGGCTATGCGGTCAAAAAAAAAGATGAGTTAATTGCCACACATAATCTGCACAAAACTTATGTGCCAGCCAGTATTATCAAGATTGCAACAGCCCTGGTGGCCCTTGATGTTCTGGGACCATCATTTCGTTTTGAAACGGTCTTTTACCGTGACGGACAAAATAATCTTTACATTAAGGGGTATGGCGACCCGTTCCTCGTATCAGAAGAAATTGCCGTTATTGTCAGGAAATTAAAAAAACTGGGCTGTCTGGAGATAAATGACATTTTTTTGGACAATACGGCTTTTCAGCTTGACAGAACAACCTTTGGGGCGGGAGTAAGTGATAATCCCTATGACGCTAAAAACAGTGCCCTGGCTGTTAACTTTAATACAGTAAATATTGAGATTCAAAGGACTGGCAGGGTTATTTCAGCCGAGGAGCAGACGCCGACCCTGCAGCTGATGGCAGAACTGGCAAAAGGATTTAAGCCGGGTGTCCATCGCATAAATATCAGCAAAGGCATAGGTAATGAAGATAATACCATAAGTCGTTATGCCGGGGAACTTTTTCGGGCCTTTCAGCAGCAGGAAAATATTGCCGGTGATGGTATCATTACGTCACGGAAAACGCCGGCAAACCTTGAGCCTTTTTATACCCATAGATCGAGCAAAACCCTGGAGGATATCATAGGGCCGCTTTTGCTCTATTCCAATAACTTCATTGCCAACCAGCTGTTTCTCGTCTTGGGTTCTGATAGATACGGCTATCCGGCTACTTGGGAAAAGTCTATAGAGACCTTGTCAGACATCCTGCTGAATACATTTAATCTTTCTCCCAAAGAGATAAAGATTATAGAAGGTTCTGGCCTTTCCAGAAAAAATCGGGTGTCGCCTTATGCAATGATTCAACTGCTTGATGCTTTCAAGCCTTATGCCATACTTTTGCCGCAGGAAGGCGGCAAATTTTTAAAATCCGGTACTTTGCAAGGGATTTATTCCTACGCAGGATATTTTATGGAAAACAAAAGACTGGATAGCTTTGTCCTGTTGTTGAACCAGCAGAAAAACAACAGGGACAGGATACTTGATGAGCTGGAGCGATTATACCATGGGAATTAAGCCCAGTTTAAAAATAAAAGCGGGACATCCGCCGATTGATGTCCCGCTTTTCAGTTCTATCACCTTGGAAGGGGGATATATAGATTTAAGCCGAAAGAGGCTGGTGATAGCTAAAATGGTTTCTTGAATTCACCGATTCACTTTGTCATCAGCAGTCCGCATACTGACTGTTTCTTATTTTTTTCAAACGGTGTCCCAGAAGCGTGCCTTTTCAGTAAAGTTAGCTTCAATGGGCACCAGACTGCATCCGAGCGAACGAAGTTCATCCGCTACGGCGCCAACCAGTTTATCAACATTTGCCTCAACCGTTTCGGTCAGGTCGAGACCAATATCTATGCTTTCCGGCTCAACACCATAAAGGACCAGATTCGCAGGAAGTTCATCGGTCAGCATGGCTGCAGCAAGCAGATCTGATAAGCCCAACTGGTGCGGTGATATCCTGGTTCGAAAAGCTGCCGGGACTTCATCGCCTTCAACACGTAACACAGTTCCCGGTTCCTGGCCGCATTTCATGGCATCGATAATGATGAGATAGTCCCTGTTGCGGATATGGCGCAAAAGTTCGATGCCGGCTGTACCGCCGTCAAGCAGCTCCACGTTGGTCGGGTAAGTGTATCTTCTTTCCAGTTCCTTTAAGGCCCGGACGCCAATACCCTCGTCAGTTAAGAGGACATTGCCAATGCCCAGAACAAGTATGTCCAATTGGTCTCCTTATTCGGGATTTACAGGGCTTTTACCCTAACAATCTCATTATTGTTTTTATCAACCATATGGATGGCGCAGGCCAAACATGGATCAAAGGAATGTAACGTGCGCAGAACCTCCAGCGGTTTTTCCGGCTCTGCCACCGGGTTGCCTAAAAGAGATGCTTCATAGGGCCCGAGATCATCGTTGGAGTTACGCGGTCCGGCATTCCAGGTAGATGGTACAACAGCCTGGTAATTCTTTATCTTGCCGTTTTCAATGACGATCCAGTGGGACAGAATACCGCGAGGGGCCTCATGGTACCCGAAGCCCTGAACCTCACCCTTAGGAAAACTGGGCGGGTTAAATGTTGTGGTGTCACCGCTGGCAATGTTATTCACCAGGGCAGTCCACTGGCCTTCCAGGGTGTCGTTCAGCACGGCACAGCGAATAACCCGGGCTGCAATCCTGCCAATGGTCGAATGAAGTGCTCCTATGCCCACTTTGCTGCCCACAAGAGAACTTACTGTATCCAGGACCTGGGTAGCATAGGTCTGGGTAGGTTTATGTCCGGCAGCGAACATGCAGAGGATATTGGCCAGCGGTCCTACCTGGGCAGGTTTATCCATGAAGGTCGGTGACTTGACCCAGGAGTACTTGCCGTCATCCTGCCAGTCTGTATAGTTGGGGACGGTTTCCTCTTTGTAGGGGTGCCTGTTCCACTCGCCGTCATACCAGGAGTGCTTGATTGACTCCTTGACGTTGTCCTCAAAGAAAGGATCTTCAAAGCTTTTGATCGGTGTAAACTTACCGACATCACCGTCCGGAATATAGCCGCCGGGCAGAGCAAATTCTGTGCCCTTCGTATCCATGGGCATATCTGGCGCAGAAAGGTAGTTGGTCACACCTTTACCGTAACCGGTCCAGTCCGCATAGAAGGCGCCGACTGCCGCTACATCCACGAGGGCAACCTGTTTGACAAAATCGTTCGCCTCACTGATAAGGGTCTTAATAAGATAAAGCTTCTCCATATTAAGAGTGTCTGGTGAATCAAGATTAATGGCATTGGCAACACCGCCGACCGCCACATTCTGAATATGAGGTGTTTTGCTGCCCAGGATGGCAACGACATTATTGATCTTTCTCTGGTATTCCAAGGCCTGGAGGTAATGAGTGGCGGCAAGCAGGTTTACTTCCGGTTTCAATTTCATGGCCGGATGGCCCCAGTAGCCGCTGCCGTATATACCGAGCTGGCCGGAATCGACCAGTGCCTGCAGGCGCTGCTGGGCACCTTTAATCTCTTCGTAGCTGTTACGCTTCCAGGGAGACAGGCTCTGGCCCAGTTTTGCTGTGGC
This sequence comes from Deltaproteobacteria bacterium, assembly GCA_019312695.1. GTDB lineage: Bacteria > Desulfobacterota > Desulfobulbia > Desulfobulbales > BM004 > BM004. The sequence continues at coordinate 3,749 of JAFDCT010000041.1, forward strand.
CTTGGGATCAGCTGAAAGCGCAGAGACAATGTCAACCCAGTCCAGGGCACAGAGATGGTAGAAATGAACAATATGGTCATGGACAGCATGAGCCCCCATGATCAGGTTCCTTATGTACTGGGCATTCTTGGGAATTTCCATGCCGAGTGCATTTTCAACCGTACGCACTGAAGCCAGTGCGTGGACTGACGTTCAGACCCCGCAGAAGCGTTGGACGAACAGCCATGCCTCCCGGGGGTCGCGGCCCTGAAGGATCACCTCGAAGCCACGCCACATCTGGCCCGATGACCAGGCATTGCTGACCTTGCCATTGTCAATCTCACAGTCAACCCTAAGGTGTCCTTCAATCCTGGTAACTGGG
>JAFDCT010000042.1 GCA_019312695.1 Deltaproteobacteria bacterium
CATAGGCCACATTCTGGGATACGCAGCGGGCAGCAGCAATAACAGCATACTTGTTGCCCGAACCCCAGCCGCCCAGAAGCAGGCCAAGAACATTGACCGAGGCAAAGGCAAAGATCATAAGCAGACCGATATTGATCTCTCGGGCAACGAAAGTCTCGCTGAACGGAATTACACAGAAACTCATGATGGCAGGCACCATGACCATGAGCGGCGCCACCATGAAAAGGATCGGATCAACTCCTTTGGGCAGGAACAGCTGCTTGGTCATGAGTTTGATACCGTCGGCAATGGGCTGCAGAAGCCCAAACGGCCCAACCTCCTTGGGGCCGACACGCCGCTGGATATGGCCGGCACCCTTTCTTTCGCACCAGACAAGATAGGCGGCATTGAGTCCGGCAAAGGCCATGACAAAAATAATAAAAAGGATCACTCTGAACGGTTCAGGCATTGTTATCTTTTACGTCCCTTTCATCTGGGTTTATCTTATGCAGCCAATTTCCGCCTTCTTAAGCCACTGTGAAAACTACCGGTCAATCTCCGGAATAACCAGGTCAAGACTGCCCATGAGCGCCAGGGCATCGGGAAGCAGCATACCACTGGAGGCTTCGCCGAAAAGACTAAGGTTGGAGTAAGTCGGCGAACGGAGTTTCAACCGGTAGGCCTGATTGGTACCATCACTGACAATCCGGACACCAAATGACCCGCGCGCCGCCTCAACAGCGCAGTAGTAATCTCCCTTCTCCGGTTTCACCAGCTTTATCTTTTTTTTGGGCTGTATCTCCCCTTCCGGCAGTTTATCCAGTGCCTGCTCTATGATACGCATAGACTGCTCTATCTCGTCCATGCGCACCATATAGCGAGCCATTGAATCTCCCTCCTCATAAACCGGAATGTCAAAATCAAATTCAGAATACACCGAGTACGGCTCATGTTTACGCACGTCAAAATTAATGCCTGAGCCCCTGGCAACAGGCCCGGTTGCCCCATAACGGCGGCACATATCCTTGGAAATGGGCCCGATATCCTTCAGCCGCTTGATCAGAATTATATTTTTCGTGACCAGGGCATCATACATCGGCATCCTTTTACGCAGCCGCTTGAGGAACTCCCGAGTCCCGCTGATAAACGAATCATCAATATCGTTGTAAACCCCGCCGAAACGGAAATAGCAATAGGTCAGCCTCGAGCCGGTGACGGATTCCAGCAGGTCAAGGATCTGTTCACGGTCATCAAAGGCATAGAGCAGTGGCGTGAAGCCGCCCAGGTCAAGGACAAAGGCGCCGAACCAGAGAAGGTGGCTGGAGATACGATTCAACTCAACGGTGATAACCCGCAGATATTCAGCCCGTTCCGGCACCTCAATGCCGGCTGCCCGTTCAACGGCTGCCACATAGCCATGATTATAGGAGAGGGCTGACAGGTAATCCATTCTGCCGCAATTCGGCAGAAACTTGACCCAGGTCCTGTTCTCTCCCATTTTCTCATGCATGCGGTGGATATAACCTAAAACCGGTTCCGCCTCGACGATATATTCACCGTCCATCACCAGTTTAACCCGGAGTACACCGTGGGTTGCAGGATGCTGCGGTCCCAGGTTAAGAGTAAAGGTTTCCTGATTCAGGTCCTGTTGCAGTAATCCGTTCATGCCTTGAAATCCTTGAGCAATGGATGAAAATCAGCATCTTCCGGCAAGAGCAGCGGTTCCAGATTTGGGTGGCCGCTGAATTTTATGCCGTAAAAATCATGGGTTTCTCGCTCGTGCCAATTGGCGCCGTGGTAGATATGTGAAATGGTAGGTATTTCAGGATTGCTGCGTTCCAGCCTTGAACGGACAACAACCCTGCAGAGTTCCTCGAAGTGATTGAAATCATACACTACTTCCAGCTGCTGCTCATCGATCCAGTCCACACCTGTAATAGCTTCAATAAAGAAGTTTTCACGGCTGAGAATTTCAGCTGCGGCCACCACTTTCTCAGGCGGCAGGGCTACATCAAGGTGATACCCCTTGGCCTTGTAGTCCGTTTCCCGCGGGCCTGGTGGCGGAGCAGGCGGTTCAGCCTCTTCAGCTTCTGCTTCCTGCTCTTTTCCCGAATCGCTTCCCGCGGTCGGTGCTTTCGCAGCGGGAACGGTTTCTGTTTCAGGTGCAGCTTCTTCAACCGCTACTTCAGCTTCAGCATCGCCTGTTGCCTCTTGTTCAACAGGGATATCTTCGTACAGGCTGTTTAAGGCCTCTTTTATCTTTGCCAGCAGCATTTCTTACTTGGCCTCCACCCGTGGCCATCTCCGGAAACCGGTGACCTTTTCTTCAAGTTCCAAAATGCCCTCAATGAGTGCCTCAGGGCGGGGCGGGCAACCGGGAATATAGATATCCACCGGCAGGAATTTATCCGCGCCCTCGACAATACCGTACTGACCCTCGAAAACAAATGGGCCGCCGGAAATGGCACAGTTGCCCATGGCAATAACCCACTTGGGCTCCGGCATCTGGTCATAGAGTGTTTTAACAGCCGGTTCCATCTTCTTGGATATGGTCC
>JAFDCT010000043.1 GCA_019312695.1 Deltaproteobacteria bacterium
ATAAATTGAAAGAAACGGATACTTTTCGCGGATTGTTGGTGTATTCTATTTATATATACATTTGTCAAGAGCAGGGCAATATTTGCCGTGATTTTGCTACAGAAAAAATTGATGAAAATGAGCAGCAATAATTGTATTTACCAAAATTTACTAAACAGGATGGAAAAGCATGGCAAAGCATACAGTAATTTTTTTTAAACCCTATCCTATGGTAATCGGGCAGAAAATACATATAGCAGGAGGTCCCAGGGGCGGTGACTGGGAAGTGATCGGGGTGAGTGAGCGTAAGGTCAAACTCCGCTGTCCGGTCAGTTTCAGGGAATTTGAGTGGGACAGGTTCTGTTATTTTGCAGAAGAACAGCAGGAGACAGAATGGCCCCAGCATGGTTGAGGGGTAATCAAGAAAAATGATAAAATTACTTCAAGGAGGTCAGGATGGAAAAGTTATCGCTTAATTATCACTTGAAGCTTCAGGAGATGTGCGACTGTTATATGGAAACGGATTTTTCCAATGCTATGCAGAGCATGGCCGGTGTCGAATCAAAAGATCCCGAAGAGGATGGAATAAAGTATCTCGCCCTGGCAATAATGTCAGCCATTACCCAAAAAGCGGAAAAATTATCCTTTAAAAAGAAAGGTACAGAACTGAAGGCCCAAATAGATAACGGCTCTAAACAAGAATTACCCGTTCCTGCAGCAGCAGTTTTTGACAAGATATTTGAGATCATGCGAACGATCCTGCATATTGAGGAAGATAAGGGCAAGATGGAATTCTCCCTGGGGTTGCGTTCTGGAGAAATCAATGTCATGGTCAAGGTGGAAAGGAAGGATGGCAAGCAGTCCTTGAAAATTAAATTCCCTAAACAATGAGACTGAGCACCCCTTTTCAGGTAGAGGCCAGGCTTATACTGGCATCAGCCTCACCAAGACGCAGAATCCTGCTGCAAACTCTCGGGCTTGAATTTGAGATCATCGAAGCCGGGATCGAGGAAAGACCGGAAGCAGGTGAGACTCCCTGCGAATTTGTCATGCGGGCAGCCTGTGATAAGGCTGCGGCAGTCTCCAGCGTGAACCATGCCTCATGGGTCCTTGGCGCCGACACAGTGGTTGTGCATGGGAACAGGATACTTGGCAAGCCGAAAAGCCCTGGGGAAGCCTTGAATGTGCTTCTCAGCCTTTCAGGCCAGAAGCATCTGGTCTACACCGGCTTTTGTTTAAAAAATACAGAGGCGCAGGTGTCTGTCAGCCGGATGATAACAACTGAAGTATATTTTATTAATTTTTCCCGTGAGATTGCAGCAGCATATGTGGCCACGGGTGAGCCCCTTGACAAGGCAGGAGCATATGGGATCCAGGGGATTGGCGGTTTTCTCGTTGAGAAGATCAACGGCTCCTACAGCAATGTGGTAGGGCTTCCTCTCTGTGAAGTCATGCAGGAGTTATTGGGTCATAAAGTTGTGATGCCAAGATAAGGGTTTTGAAATGACAGCACCATAAAACACCTAATCATTTTGTGTTTTGTTGATAGTTTTCTGCCATTCCTGCAAAATTATGAGGGCTCTTTCGGCGTATTTTTTACCCCGTAATCTTTTCGGCGTTTTCTGCTCCAGTCTCGGGAAGAGACCGAAATTTATATTTGAGGGTTGAAACAGTTTCGGATCTGTTGCTGTAAGATGTTTAACCAGGGCTCCCAAGGCTGTTTCAGGGGGCGGGATAACAGGTTTTTTCCCCGAGAGGAGTCTGGCGCCGTTTATGCCGGCCAGAAGTCCAATGGCTGTTGATTCAACATAGCCTTCTACACCTGATATCTGCCCTGCCATTAAAAGATCCGTCCTTTTTTTTAACTGCATACTGGGCAGCAACAGTTCCGGGCCGCAGATGAAAGTATTACGGTGAATGGAACCAAGCCGGGTGAATACCGCCTCTTCCATACCAGGTATCATCCTGAATATCCTTTTCTGTTCTCCGTAAGTGAGCTTGGTCTGGAAACCGACCATGTTGTATTGGGTCCCCTCCCTGTTCTCCATTCGAAGCTGCACGACAGCGTAGGGTTCCCTGCCGGTCCGGGGATCAGTCAAGCCCACCGGTTTCATGGGACCAAAACGTAAGGTTTCGGGGCCGCGTTCCAGGATGACTTCAACCGGCAGACACCCTTCAAAGTATTTCTGGTCCTCAAAGCTTTTAAGGGGCACCTTCCGGGCCCGGGCAAGCTCATGGATGAAATTTTCATACTGTGATTTATCCATGGGGCAGTTGAGATAATCCCCCGGGCCCTCATCATAGCGGGAAGCCTGGAAGATTATATTGCGGTTCAATGATTCGGCCTCAACAATTGGTGCTATTGCATCATAGAATGCCAGATGTTCTTTTCCGGTCAGTTGGCTGATGGATTCAGTCAAGGCTGAAGGGGTGAGAGGACCTGTGGCAATTATGGCAGCGGAGTTTTCTAAGGGCATGGCCGGGAGTTCCTTGACCTCCTCGCGGACAACGGTAATATGGCTGCTGTTTTCAATCTCTCCGGTGATAAACCTGGCAAATTTTTCGCGGTCTACAGCCAGCGCCTTACCGGCCGGCACCCTTGTATTTTCGGCGGCCTCCATTATGAGTGATTTCATGGCCCGCATTTCCTCTTTTAGGAGCCCTACTGCAGATGTTACAGCATCGGAGCGCAGTGAGTTGCTGCAGACCAGTTCACCAAGCAGTGGAGAATGGTGGGCCGGGCTGAAAGTTAATGGTTTCATTTCATAGAGAACAACCTGACATCCCAGCCCGGCAGCCTGCCATGCCGCCTCGCTTCCTGCCAGTCCTCCTCCGATGACAATTAATTGTCTGTTATCTGAGTTCATGATTTGTTAAGAATTATCCGGATATGTATCACATATTCAGGGTAAAAGCTGATATTGTTTCAGAATTTTATATTGCTGTAATTCCTTTGTTTTTTTTGACAGAAGAGATTTTTTTGTTTCAACTACGCAGAGGATGATCCCAATTGCTTTGCCAGCGGCCGGAACTGCAGACTATAAAACATTTCCAGGTATCTTTTGGTCTCCATACGCTCCAGGTTAGACACATAGCGCCAGAATCCGTAGATGCGGGCAAATGTCATCATGCGTTCGGCGTATAGTTTCCAGGTATATTTTTCATTGACACGTTTTAGTCCGCCTTGGGCTATTGTATGCCAGTACTCTGGCTCATCTTCACAACGGCTGTAAAAATCGACAAGCTGCTGAGCGATGGAGTCCTCGTCGTTCGGATCGATATGGAAGCCGGAGATACCGTTTTGAATAATCTCCATGGGTCCGCCAAAGCAGGTCGCAAATGTCGGCAGGCCTGATACCATGGCCTCTATGACTGTCAGCCCGAATGCTTCGAAAAGAGCGGGTTGTACAAAGACACCCTGCCGGTCGGCAACGCAGCGGTAAAGTTCTCCCGTTATCTGTTTGTTAAGATGCATTCCAAGCCAGCGGACATTCCTTTCAAGGTTGTATATTTCATATAAATGATGCATCTGGTGAATCTGGTCCACCTCCTCTGCATCGTTTGAGTGTTTCGGATTGATATGGCCGCCTATTACCAAGAGATTTGCCCTGTTCTGCAGGTCCTCATTCTTACCGAAAAGACGGACAAGCCCGGTAAGATTTTTTATCCTGTCAAGACGCGCCATAGTCAGGATAATGGGCTTTGAGCTGTCTGCAAGGACTCCACGGCTCTCCTCGTGCCGGGGACCACCGAATACCAGGTCATTAATTTCTTCGTGCAGATGGCTGAAACGATCCTCCCTGTTTTCGGCCGGAAAGTATATGACAGTATCGGCACCAGGTGAGACAATGTTAAATTTGGGGTCATAGACATCAATACCATGGATAACCCGATACAGATTGGGCATGGTAAATGTCATGTAGCTTTCATACTGCCCAGGATTATCCTCTGTTCCCGCGATCTCCTGATACGTGCTGGTGATAATGAAGTCTGCAGAGTTCATGGCAATGATATCAGCCGTGAACTGGCAGGAGAAATGGTAGTTGGGCTCGTTATCCTGCCAGTAAAGATCCGAATAAAGATATTTTGCCTTTTCCAGTGCATGGGCAATGTTGCACTGGGTAACACCGAGCTTGTGTGAAATGAGTGTTGCAACGAGGTTGCCGTCGGAGTAGTTGCCAACAATGAGATCTGGTCTGCCGTCAAGTTCGGCAAGGAGTTCTCTGCCAGCATCCATGGCAAAACGCTCTAAATAAGGCCATATATCAAATCGTGAAATCCAGTGGGGGACTATATCTCCATTTTTGAAGCGGAACGGCACCCGCAATATATAACTGTTCAGAGTGCGAGAAATAGTTTCAATGCGTTCATGACAGTTTGTTCCTTCAGACTCAGGGATAAGCCTGGTGATAACTATGATCCTCGGGTCTATATCAACCAAACCCTGTTCATAGAGTCTGTCTCGCATTTCCTTTTCAAGGGCTCGCACCTGGTCAAGAATATAAACGACCTGTCCGCCAGTATCCGGCCGCCCGAGGACCTTTTCCTGCCCAAAAAAACCATGCGGTGAGATTATGGCAATGGAGAAGATCATGGGAATACGGCTCAGAAAGATCTCCAGGGACCCGGGGGCAGGTGCTTCCAGGATATCAAGCAGGTTGGTCATGGTTTCCCTGATCCTTGTTACACAGCGCCCCCAGCCGGGCTCAAAACCAAGCTCTTTCAGTTCGGCTTCAAGCTTCTGCCATTCTGTTTCGTCATCGAGTCCGCGCATGAGCCGCAGGGCATCCCGCAATGCATTACGAAGCTGGCTGGTACTTTCAACCTCCTGGTTCAGCAAAAGCTGCTGGTCCCGATAACGGTGCACCTGGAGAAAACGGAGGAGGCGATTATCGCCTCTATCAAGTTCCGCAAATAGTCCGCTTGATAGTCTTCTGTTGAGGAATTCGAGCCCCCGGCCGATTGATTTTTCCTCCTGCAGCTTGAAAAATTCCCTGGAGAAAGG
>JAFDCT010000044.1 GCA_019312695.1 Deltaproteobacteria bacterium
CAACTGGTACAATCTGAAAAACTCGCTTCGCTTGGTACACTACTCTCAGGTGTGGCCCATGAGCTTAACAATCCCCTGTCAAATGTTTCCTCTTCAGCCCAGATCCTGGCTGAAGACTTGGACATAATTGAAAAGGATTTCAAAATGGGACTTATCAACCAGATTCTTGAACAGTCAGACCGGGCCAGGGATATTGTCCGAACGCTTCTGGAGTTTTCAAGAATAACCGAGTTTACCTGGCAGGAACTCTCCCTGAAGGAGCTTTTCGAAAAAACCATCACCTTGCTGCGAGGGCAGATGCCCAGCAAAATAAACATCAGTCTTGATATTCCAGCTGATATTATAATAACGGTTGATAAGCAGCGTATGCAGCAGGTTTTTTTAAACCTGATAAAAAACGCCATAGACGTGGTTGCTGAGGACGGCAGTATCTGGATCTCTTGCCTTGAAATCATCAGGAAGGATAAGGACAAAAATGAAGTTGAAATACTTATTGAGGATAATGGCCCTGGAATTCCTGAAGAAATCCGTAATAAAATATTTGATCCTTTTTTCACGACCAAGGATGTCGGACATGGTTCAGGATTGGGACTTTTTATCGTCCATGAAATTATTGAGATGCATGGCGGCTCAATCAGGATTGAGTCCAGGATAGGACAGGGAACCACGTTTATTGTCTGGCTGCCTGACAGATCATCTGCGACAGGAGACGCTGCATGAAAGAGAAACCAAGGATACTTGTTGTTGACGATGAGAAAGTGGCACTCAACAATCTGGTCTATATTTTGAAAAAAGAAGATTATGAAGTCACCGGTACCCAGAGCGGCCCACGGGCCCTAGTCCTGCTTGAAGAACAGGAGTTCGACCTGGTTCTGACCGACCTCAAAATGGAAAAGGTTGACGGTATGCAGATACTCAAAAGGTCAAAGGAGCTGCAGCCGGATACTGAGGTGGTCATGATCACCGGTTATGCCACAGTTGACTCCGCCATCAGTGCCATGAAAGCCGGGGCATATCATTATGTTGCCAAACCTTTCAAGCTGGACGAGGTGAGAAAGGTGGCGCACGAGGCTCTGGAGAAAAAAAGACTGAAATATGAAAATATCAGGCTCAGGGAACAGCTTGGGCGGTTTGAGGGAACCCCGCAGATCATAACCACCAACCCCCTCATGAAGCAGATTGTTGAGATGGCGAAACAGGTAGCGGTAACAGACACCAACATCGTCATTACCGGCGAATCGGGCACAGGCAAGGAGCTGTTTGCAAACCTTATCCACCTGAACAGCACTAGAAAAAAGGGGCCCATGCTGTCGCTGAATTGCGGCGCCTTTACTGAAGAACTCCTGGCCAATGAACTTTTCGGCCATGAAAAAGGAGCGTTTACCGGGGCCGAGACCGAAAAGAAAGGCCTAGTGGAAATGGTAGACACAGGCACCCTTTTTCTTGATGAAATTGCTGAAATGCCTCTTCCCATGCAGGTCAAACTTCTGCGCGTTATCCAGGAAAAGGAACTGATCCGTTTAGGTGGTGTCCAGCCGATCAAAGTTGATGTCCGTTTTGTCTGTGCCACGAACCGCGACCTGCAGGAGGAAGTAAAACTGGGCCATTTCCGACAGGATCTCTATTTCAGAGTCAATGTTATTTCCATAGAAATACCTCCTCTTTCCGCCCGCAAGGATGATCTTCCGCTCCTGGCCTATCATTTTCTGAAAAAATACACCAAACTAATGGGAAAAGATGTTTCTGAAATCAGTGAAGAGGCCATTGATCTACTCATGCATTATGACTTTCCCGGAAACGTCAGGGAACTGGAGAACATTATTGAGCGTGGGGTTGCACTGACCCAGGGTCATGCGATAGAAAAGAATCATCTCCCTGACGACCTGCGCGGCGCGGCCCTACAGACTTTCAGAAAAAGAGAAGGAAAATACCCCTCACTGGAAGAGATGGAAAAGTCTTATATTCAGTGGGTCCTGAAAGAGGTGGGGGAAAATAAAACCGAGGCAGCAAAATACCTGGGCATTGACCGCGTATCATTGTGGCGCAAACTGAAAAAACTCGGGCTGGATGAGTGAACTTTATAAAGAGAACCCAAGTGGCTAAAGTTTCAGGTGAACTAAATTTATGAAATAAATCTTTTTACTTCGGGCACTTTCAACATGTAATTTACTTGCCTGAAGCACATAAGTCATGCAGTCTGTTTTTTCCTTACAAGCGTAAGGACTACCCCCGCCACTATCATAAGGCTGCTGAGCAGCTGCCCCATGGTCATTCCCATAGCAATGAGGCCGAGATGGACGTCAGGCTCCCGGAAGAACTCAACTCCAAAACGGAACACACCGTAAAAAATAAAAAACAAAGCAACCATGAAGCCTGATGGCCAGGAAGAAGGTGGCTGCTGTTTTTCTTTGAAAATCCAAAGAACGAGAAAAAGGATCAGCCCTTCCAGAAAGCTTTCATACAGCTGGGAGCGATGACTCGGCAAACGGCCGCCGCCGGGGAAAACCATACCCCACGGCATATCAGTTACTCTGCCGTAGAG
>JAFDCT010000045.1 GCA_019312695.1 Deltaproteobacteria bacterium
GCCTTGTACCTTCGAGTCACTCGCCCAGGTGCCAAGTCTTGGCAGAATCGGTCCAAACCCCGATACAGTTCGACAACCTCGTTGGGCTTGCCTTCAATATGGTGGCTTTCCGAGTATTCAGTCGCACGTCGCTGGTTTTGCTTTTTTTCTCCTCTTGGAGCAACTGCTCCACTGGCATCATTGCCACCGGGAAGAAACACACTGTAAAAAGCCCCAGACCTATCTGATTCTTATTGGCGACGGCATTCACAATTTCATCGGAGGGATTGCAGTGGCAGGAACTTTTCTAATAGATGTGCGTCTTGGCATCTCAACCTGGCTGGCTGCAGCAGCCCATGAAGTCCCCCAGGAGATGGGGGATTTCGGTGTGCTGGTGCATGGCGGCTGGTCTCGCAAAAAGGCGCTGCTTTTAAACTTACTATCCGCCTCAACATTTCTTCTGGGTGGCTTACTTACCTATATGCTCTCATTCAGTGACTGGATCTATTACCTGATCCCTTTTGCTGCCGGCAACTTTATTTATATCGGGGCCTCGGACCTCATCCCCGAGGTCAATAAGCATGAAAGTTTTTCCAGGAACATACTGCACTTCTGCTGTTTTGGTATAGGGATTCTCATCCTACTAACGCTGCGGTTGGTTTTCAGCAGCTAAATGCTTTACTGCAGGTGAAAGGTTATGCGGCTCTCCTTATCTTTTCTTGTTATTCTCAATCTGGCCACAGCTCTAATATCCCCGCAACCATTAGCTGCTGATGAGATAATCAATGAAGTATATCTTCTGGTGAGAAATGATAAACTCCTTGCTTTTTCCGGCATCCAGAACAAATGGTCTGAGAAAAATCTCCGCGCCGGAGAAACGGTTACCGAAAGCAAGTATGACGGAAACGTTGCTGTTGCCTATACGAAGGATCGTGCGCTGGCATTCAGCGGTCTGACCGGCAGATGGGCCGAGGAACGATTACGTATTAGGGAAACCGTTGTCAGTATCTCTGCTAAAGGCAATGTTGCAACTGTTATTACCGATATCAGAGCCCTGGGGTTCGGCGCCCAAAAGGGAGTATGGCTTGAATCACAGTTCGATATTGGAGAGTAGAGCGTTTGTTGCTGTAAGCCGTTGTAGAAATCAAGTATAGTCCGCTGATTTCAGAAATATAATTTTTTTCATAAAATTAGATACTCAGTCATGATATTTGATTTCCGTAAAATATTTCTTCTTTTTCTTGTTCTTGCATTTCTTGCAGTAATCCATGGAAAGATCCTCACCGGGATCGGCTCCCTGCTCATTGTTGAGGATGTTCCTGAAAGGGCTGATGCTGCTGTTGTTCTCTACACCGGTGTTGACATCTATCCGCGGCTCATGGAAGCCGCCGACCTCTATAGAAAGCTAAAGGTTGAAAAAGTCGTCATAAACGGCAACAGGAAAACAAATATACTGCGCGATCTGGAAAGAAGTGGTTATGAAGCCCCATGCAAATGGTATGCTGAAGAATTAGACTTACTGACCCATCGTGGAGTCGCAAAAAACCATATAGTCGCCATCAGTGCCGAGGATGCCTACGATACTATCAGCGAGGCAAAAATCGTTGGGGATATCCTTATCAATAACGGTATGATGAATGTTATTATCACCACCAGCAAATTCCATAGCCGCAGGGCACGTCATATCTGGAATAAAATGTACAGCGGCAAATTAACAATTTATATTGCACCAGCCCGGAATGATCCCTTCAACCCTGAAGCATGGTGGAAACATGGCCGGCAGATCCGCTGGGTTCTGTCAGAATATGGCGCCTGGGTATATTATTATTGGATGAGACTTTTTGACTGAGGGTTTTTTTCATCATGGAAGTACTTGGTAGATCTTGATTTTCAGTTCATATTCGTCTAAAATTTATATTAAAGCTAAATGGTTACACGAAAGTCTCTGATTGTGATAAGGGCCTATTATTTATTCAGCAACTCTGAGTGCAACAAAGAACAAACTGCATTATCTCATTGTGCATTTTTCTTTTCTGCTATCAATAAAATAAGGCGCACTGTCCTGACAGAGCCCATTCTTTTTATGTCATCAACAGGTCAGAAGAAATATATTTAAAGGGTTTGGGGATGCACCTGGAGTTACGTATCATAATATAATTACTGAAATTTGCGGAACAGGAATTACTGTCTGTTTTATGATTTAAAATCAGATCAAGTGAGGCTAAGAATGGAATTACACAGTCCGAACACTCCAGATCAGAATGATAAGTCACAACAGTCTTTAACTAACATTTTAATCGCTGACTTTGCCAAACAGAAAATCACCAGGATTTTCCAGGAGGCAGGAATTACTGTACAGGGAAAAAATGACTGGGATATCCAGGTGCATGATGAGCGTTTCTACAACTGCGTATTAATGAAATGGTCACTGGGCTTTGGCGAGTCTTACATAGACGGCTGGTGGGATACCAAGGCCCTTGATCAGTTAATTCATAAATTATATACCTCCAATATCGAGAATAAGAATAAGAACCTGCCTGGCAAAATAGACAAGTATAAAGCCAAGCTCATCAATCAGCAAACCAAGTTTCGCGCTCAGAAAGTTGCCCATGTCCATTATGACCTGGGAAACGATATGTACGCAAAGATGCTGGGTGATACCATGCAATATACCTGTGCCTATTGGAAAAAGGCACAAACCTTAGACGAAGCCCAGTTGGACAAGCTCGATCTCATCTGTAAAAAACTCCAGCTGCAAAAAGGCGAGAAAATCCTGGAACTTGGCTGCGGTTGGGGCGGTTTTGCAAAATTCGCCGCAGAAAAATACGGAGTTGAAGTTGACGCCTACAATATTTCAAAGGAACAGGTTGAATTTGCCAGGAAAAGAACTACAGGACTTCCTGTAACTATACATCTCTCTGACTACAGAGAAGCCCAAGGCATTTATGATAAAGTTGCAGCCATTGGGCTTTGTGAACATGTAGGTTATAAAAATTATCCTATATTAATGCAGGTCGCCCACCGCTGTCTAAAAAAACATGGGCTTTTCCTGTTGCACTCGATTGCGAATAATTTTTCCACGACACACTGTGATCCATGGTTTAACAAATATATTTTTCCAAACGGCATGCTGCCGTCGGTTAAGCAGCTTGGTGAAGCAATGGAAAACCTCTTTGTCATGGAGGATTGGCATAACTTCGGGCCGGATTACGACAAAACTCTGGTGGCCTGGTACCATAACTTTGACCACGGCTGGCCTCTCCTTGCCGAAAAATACGGTGAACGGTTCTACCGTATGTGGAAATTCTACCTTCTCTCACTGGCAGGAGCATTCCGTGCCCGGCGAATTCAACTCTGGCAGGTTGTCATGTCAAAGGACGGTATGCCGGGCGGGTATGAATCAGTTCGCTGATCAAAGAGTCTATTCCGGTAAGCGTCCTTCATATTTTCAGAGGTACATCAGGACATACGGTTGCAGTCCGGCTGGCCGGCCTGATCTTTCATCCGAAAAACTTCGAATGTTTTTATTCTTCGCCCTGAGCTCTAGCAGGTCTTTTGACTCAGATGTGCCTCATTTGGAGAATATTCACGGAAACAGCCTCTCATGAATAACGAAGTCAATCTGGAAACCTATGAAGAAAAAAAGCTGCGCCTGATCGCAATACTCCAGCAACATTCAGCCCCGGAAATTCGCCTGGCCAAGAATACTTCCAACCTGTTTCGCGACCGCAAAAACATATCCGGCCCAGGATTGAATGTAAAAAGTTTCAACAGGGTGATCCGTATTGTGCCTGAAGAGGGCTTTGCTGAGGTTGAGGGTATGACGCCTTATGTCGATCTGGTTGAAGAATGTCTCAAGTATAACGTTATGCCACCAGTAGTGCCGCAGTTGAAATCCATCACAATTGGCGGCGCTGTCACCGGCATAGGGATCGAGTCCTCATCATTCAAATACGGCCTGGTACACGAAACGCTCCAGGAGATGGATATTCTTCTCGCTGATGGTTCCAGCCTGACCTGTAGTCCTCATAATGAACATAAAAGACTATTTTTTGGTTTTCCCAATTCATACGGCACACTGGGGTATGCCCTAAAATTGAAGATCAGAGTCGTGCCAGTTAAACCATTTGTTCATCTGACTCACATCCGGCATCGGGATGCAATTTCTTATTTTGCTGATTTAGACAATCACTGTAAGCAGCATATCGATTTTATTGATGGCACCATTTTCGGTCCAGGTGAATATTACCTGACTGTCGGCAAATTCACTGAATCTGCACCTTATACCAGCGATTATACCTATAAAAACATTTACTATCGATCCATTCGGGAGCGGGAATCAGACTATCTTCATGTCGGGGATTATATATGGCGCTGGGATACTGACTGGTTCTGGTGCTCGGAATACTTTTTAGGCCAGAATCCTATTGTAAGGCGATTACTCGGGCCAAAACGCTTAAACTCTGTAACATATACAAAACTGATGCACTTGAACAGAAAATATAACCTTACGCACTACTTTAATACACTGCTGGGGTATCACAGCGAAGCAGTAATTCAGGACGTGGAAATCCCGCTGAAACACTGTCCTGAGTATCTGGATTTTTATTTCAACACCATCAAATTTACACCCGTATGGGTGTGTCCCATTCGACCTTTAAACAAAAATGCCCGATTCCCCCTCTACCCCTTGGATCCGGAAACATTGTATGTAAATTTTGGTTTTTGGAATGTTATAAAAAGCCGAAAACAGACGGAGCCGGGATATTATAACAGGATGGTAGAAAAAAAGGTGCGGGATCTGGACGGCATGAAGTCTTTATACTCTGATGCCTACTACTCCGCTGAGCAATTTTGGGAAATTTATAACCAGGAAGAATACTTTAAGCTCAAAAACCGCTATGATCCCCGGGGACGGTTTAAAGATCTTTATGCCAAATGCGTG
This sequence comes from Deltaproteobacteria bacterium, assembly GCA_019312695.1. Taxonomy (GTDB): domain Bacteria; phylum Desulfobacterota; class Desulfobulbia; order Desulfobulbales; family BM004; genus BM004. The sequence continues at coordinate 4,925 of JAFDCT010000045.1, forward strand.
CAACACGGATAATCATACTGAATGATAGCTGAATAATATTTTCTTACAATATCTCATTATCAAGGCTTCAACAGGGTGAAATTTCTCCGTTTCCGCCACGCATTTTTATTGACAGTACCATACTTCCTTCACTAAGTTATACGGTAACTGATAGAATTTGCTGTTATTGTTCCAGCTTGAAACAGCAAAAATTACCTTAAATCTACTGTTCTGCTGTCACCTTTTAAAAGGAGATACGAATGCTGAAAGTAAAAAATATAATGACTACGGAAGTTTTTGTGCTGCATTCCACCCAGACCCTTGAACTCGTCCGCTCCCTGATGCGTATCAAGCATGTCCGCCATGTTCCGATCGTAGAACAGGACAACACTTTTGTGGGCCTGATTACCCATAGAGATCTCCTGGCCCAGACCATATCCCATCTGGCAGAGGTAGATGAAGATGAACAGGAATACCTGGACCGCCATATACACATCATGAATATAATGAAAACTGATGTACTGACAGTAGACCCTGAAATGGATGTCTGTTCTGCCATTTCACTGCTGCTGGATCACAAGTATGGCTGCCTGCCTGTTGTTTCAAACGGCAAACTTGTCGGTATCGTGACTGAGGCGGATTTCTTGAACCTGACCCTGGGCCTGCTGCGCAAGTCCGATAAATCCTGTGTTTGACCGGGGCGGGCAATGTAATTACCCGGTATAGATAAACTGCTGCCAATTACAGCAGCGTATCCGCGACACGGTTACGCTGCTTTTTTTTAACCGCTGGCTTTTTCCACCTTTACGGCACAGACCTTGGCTTCCGGAATTTTACATTCAGGATCGCAGGCATCATTGGTCAACAGGTTGGCGGCAGCCTCTTTGTAATGAAATGGGATGAATGTGACGCCCTGGCTGATCCGGTCTGTTGCCAGTACCGGCAGCATAATGGTACCTCGACGCGACGCGACACGTACCCGGTCCCCATCTTTTATCTGGAGCTTTTCGACATCACCGGGATTCATTTCAATAACAGGGCCGCGATCAGCTTTTTCAATCACCTGTGACCGGCGGGTCATCGTACCGGTATGATACTGGTAGAGAACTCTGCCGGTGGTGAGAATAAAAGGATATTCCTCATCCGGGAGTTCTTCCGGATCCCTCCAGATAATCGGCGTAAAGCTTGCCAGGCCGCGTGGGAATCCATTCTCAAACAGGACAGGTGTGCCGGGATGGTCTGCAGCAGGACAGGGCCACTGTATACCGCCCTCTTCCAAACGTTTGTAGTTTATTCCTGCAACTGCTGGCCAGGCCTTGGTGATCTCGTTGAATATCTCTTCCGCCTCAGCTACTTCCATTCTGTCCGATCCCGGTTGAAAATCATCCGACCAAGAACCTTTACGGTCATAATTCATGCGATCCGAAATCGCCTGAATTATGGAAAGATCACTACAGGCACCTTTCGGCGGCAACAGGGCCTGCCGGACCCTTTGGACCCTACGTTCCGTGTTGGTGAACGTCCCTTCCTTTTCTGCATAGGCGGCGGCCGGGAGCACTACATCCGCAAGCTCAGCTGTTTCGGTGAGGAATATATCCTGCACCACAAGAAATTTAACCTTGCTGAATGCCTCACGGGCATGGCACATATTCGGATCGCTCATTACCGGATTTTCACCCATGACCCACATGGCCTCAATTGAGCCGTCGACCATGGCCCGCGACATTTCGGTGGCTGTCAGTCCCGGTTTGCCCGAGAGAGTGCAGCCCCACAGTTCTTCAAACCGCTTTCTGACCCCATCGTCATCAACACGCTGATAACCTGGAAAGACTGTTGGGGCGCATGCCATATCACTGGCGCCCTGGACATTATTCTGGCCGCGAAGCGGATTCAGGCCGGCACTTGGTTTGCCGAGATTGCCGGTCATTAGAGCAAGATTTGCCAGGGACTTGACGTTGTCAGTTCCCGAGGTATGCTGGGTTATACCCATGGTATAGAAAATAGCGGCCTTTTCAGCCGACCCATAAATCTTTGCAGCTTTTTCAATATCTTCAGCAGGTACCCCTGTGATTCCCTCAGCCCATTCCGGTGTACAATCAGCCACCGCCTCTGCAAAGGCTTCATAATTTTCGGTTCTGCTCCGGATAAATTCCTGATCATTAAGATTCTCGCGTATTATGACATGACAGATCGCATTAATCAGAGCACCATCCGTCCCAGGTTTCTGGGACAGCCACAAACAGGCATGGTCTGCAAGTTTTATGCGCCGAGGATCGGCCACAATTATCTTTGCCCCGTGTTTTTTTACGGCCTGCTTCATACGCAAACCGATGATCGGATGGGTTTCCGTGGTGTTTGAACCGATTACCAGCATTACATCAATATCCGCTATGCCGGCTATGTCATTACTCATCGCTCCGGAACCCAGCACCGTGACCAGACCGGTCACCGTTGGGCTGTGTCAGTAGCGGGCACAGTGATCAATATTGTTTGTTCCGATCTGCTGTCGGAAAAATTTCTGAAAAATATAGTTTTCCTCAGTGGTGCAGCGGGCTGATGAAAGGCCTGCAAATGCATCCGGTCCTTTTTCCGCAAGAATGACGCGGAAGTTTTCGGCTACATAATCCAGGGCTTCATTCCAGCTGACCGGTTCAAGAGGACCGGACTTTTCCCTGCGCATGAGAGGTTTGGTGAGCCTGTCCGGATGACTGAGAAATGCATGGCCGAATCTCCCTTTTACACAAAGATCTCCGTAATTGGGCAGTACTTCCGGGTCGGCTGTAACTTCCATAAGGGTATTGCCCTTTACCTTCAGATCGAGCTGGCAACCGGTGCCACAATAGGGACAGGTTGTCCGTACAGTTTCAATGACTTCATTGACCATGGGGACAATCTGCTCTTTCTTGTTGAGCGCACCCGTGGAACAATTATCAACACACTTGCCGCAGGAAACACACTTTTCGTTGAATCGCAGAGTAATGGCCTCGGCCCTGCCCTTCTCATCAAAGCCCGCAGCAAAGAGTTCCAGAGCTTCATATTCGCATGAATTCAGGCAGCGCTGGCAGAAAACGCATTTGTTCAGGTCAACCGTTATGGCAGGATGAGATGTATCCTTGACGTAGAGAGGCTTTTCACCCATGCCGGTCTTATTGAGATTGATATCATTCTCAATTGAGAGTCGCTTCAGATCACAGCGGTCATAAGCCTTACAACCGCATGAAAGGCACCGTGCCGCCTCCTTTCTGGCAATGTCCTCGTCATAGCCGAGCTTGACCTCTTCAAAATCCTTGATCGAGGTTTGCGGTTCGCGTTGTGGCATTTCTTCACGCGATTCGGAACTGATCCCGCTAAATGTTTGCGGATCGACACTGTCCAGGGTTTTGCCGCGGGAGAAATTAAAGCGGCTTTCACCGGCTTCCCTTTCCACATCCATAATCTGGGCATGAATGTTTTCCGCCGCCCTGCGGCCGCCGACTACAGCCTGGATTACGGAACGGGGGCCGCTGGTCGCATCACCGGCCGCAAAAATCCCATCAAGATTGGTCAGGAAGGTGCGGGGATTCGCATCGATGTTTCCGGCCGGGGTCAATTTGAGCGACTCCTCAAGGTCGCCGCCTGTAAAGCTGTCTTTTACAGCTATCTTCCCCATGGAATAAACAACTGTATCAACCGGCAGGTGCATGTTAGAGCCGGAAATTTCAACCGGGTTACGCTTCCCGCGCTTGTCAGGTTCTCCGAGCTCCATGCGTATAATTTCGATTTCCAGGCCCGTGCCTGATTGGCTGATACCCAACGGCGTTGTCAATTCCATGAACCCGACGGTCTCGTTTTCGGCATCTTTGATGTTTCTTGCATGGGCGGGCATATCATCCTTGGGCCTGGGATCAATGATACTAACCTCAGTCACTCCGGCTCTTACCAGGGCCCGCGCTGCTTCTACGGCTATATTATTGCCGCCCAGCACAACGGCTTTTTGGCCATAATCAGCAGTTTCGCCGGTGGTGATCCTTCTCAGAAATTCTGATGCCCCCATAACCCCGGGCAGGGACCCGCCAGGGATTTCCAGATCCTTGTCTACCGGGTTGCCAATCGCGATGAGAATGGCATCAAACCCTTTATCCTTAAAATCCTGGAGCGTATAATCCACACCCCATTTCCGACCGGTTTCCGTACGGATGCCCTGCTTGAGAATGGTATTAATTTCATAGTCAAGGACAGCCTTGGGGATTTTAAACTCGGGGAAA
>JAFDCT010000046.1 GCA_019312695.1 Deltaproteobacteria bacterium
CAATTGAACTCTGCCATTCGGTAATATCATCAATATCCTGAGAAGATACGGCAAATTTATCTATTTTCCTGGAGTCACAGAGCATATTGAAACCTGACTGCCAATTATTATGACAGATTGTTTCAAGGAATATTTTTTAGTTCTTAAATATTTACTTTGCCATAAGCAAAGATAGGGGACGGTTTTCTGTCATTTTCGATCCTGATCCTGTGACACATTTTGATCCTCAGTTTTCCCAAATCTACGAGAATTAATGAAACTGGTATCCCCTTATTGTGAACAGATCAATCGCTGCATCTACAACATCGCTGTCATAAAGTACCCCTTTATTCATGGTAATTTCCTCAAACGCCTCATCAATGCCAAGCGCCGGCCGATATGGACGATGCGATGCCATAGCCTCAATAACATCGGCAACACCCAATATTCTTGCCTCGAGCATTATCTGGTCCCCCCGGAGATTATGTGGATAACCAGAGCCGTCAAATCTTTCATGGTGCTGCAGTACGATATCTGCTACCGCCCATTTAAAGTCAATCCCTTCGAGTATCTCGTAGCCTGTCTGGGGATGCTGCTTAATCAGAGAAAATTCCGAATCATTAAGTTTTCCTGGTTTGCTTAAAATCTCTGCCGGGACAGAAATCTTGCCCAGATCATGAATGACACCAGCCATGCGGATGGCATCTATGACCTGTTTTGACAGACCCATTTCAAAAGCTATGGCACTCGCTATTTCAGTGGTACGATTCTGATGGCCCGCAGTATAGGCGTCTCGTGTTTCAACTGTTCTTGAAATTGCCCGAATTGTACAGTCCAGATTCCGGCGCATCTGTTTCATATTGTCATGGACGACCTCTTCGGCCAACTTTCGTTCAGTGATATCCTTATAAACCTGAACCACTAACGAAGGGTTGCCGTCACTGTCCCTGGATACTACTTTGGCGCTACCTTCGAAATACATGATTTTACCGTCTTTGGTTTTCATTTTCAGGGAAGGCCTTTTAACTGCCCTGTTATTGCTGAAAGCCTGGCGTGTCATACATGACGAAGGACTGTTGTCGCATATCTTTTTCTTGCTATATATAGCCTGACAGCAGGTTTTTCCTACAATATCCCTGCCAAATAGTTTTTTCGTTTTCTCATTGGCCCATAAAATTTTAAGATTGCTGTCAACAAGTGTCATATAAGCATCGACAGATTCCAGGATCGCCAGATACTTTGCTTCACATCTGCGGAGAGCTTCCCGGGAGTCGACCGTGATCTCAGACTGTCCCTGCCTTAACTGCTCAAAAAATTGAGACGGTCCGACATGTTTTGCTTTACTGGAGCCCTGAAAAATACTATCAACCTCTAAAAAATCACAATTATTCATCATGGCTGTTTTCATGGGGTAAAGTTTCCTTTTAACAGAGGCTTATTATTATCTTAATCCTGAATATCAAGATCCTGACTGACCTTTTCTTTTATTTCTGTTATGGGCAGACCGGCAATAGCTGACAGGTGGCGATTTTGCAGATAATCCTGCTTGATAATATCGCTTATTCTAGAAAAAGAATTGCGGATGAATATTTTCCCGGTCTGGTTTTCCTGATGCACACCAAAACGGATCTTGTTTCTCTCTTCCGGGCGCAAACGGCTAATAAGATTCTTTGTTGTCCATATCTCTCCATTCTGAGCCAGATCCGAAAGACGCCCGGCAATATTGATTGTGTCGCCAAGAGCGGTAAATTCAATATTGTTGGCAGCCTGGATGGTGCCGAAAAATTCCTGCCCTTCATTAATGCCGGTATTTAAATAAAGTTCATTGCTCCAGCCTTTGCGTAGTCTCCATTTACTACTCAATTCCTTCATTATTTCACGTATTTCAAGAGCACAGTTAACAGCGTTTATTAAGTAATTTACACCTGGTTTCTGAATAAAATAATAAAGCATACCGTCACCGGCATGCTTGCCGTAAATGCCTTTATATTTTTCAAAGGTCGGCCCCACCGTTTGCCATAGTTCATTAATCAATTCAAAATATTGTCCTGGAAGAAGTTCAGCGCTTATCTTGACAGAATCCTGCAGGTCTGCCACCATCACACAGAGGGAGACCAGGGAAGGCATTCTGTTTTTAAGGAGTTCATTGATAATTTTGGCCCGATTGGAAAGCATATTCAGTAACGCTGTATTGATACTGTCGGTTGGAACAAAGACAAAAAAAGTACCTTCCCTGAAAGACATGGTATGTACCCAGTAGGATGACCTTAAGTTGTCTGAATTTACTAATGTAAACGGTAGGTTATAGATATTTTCCGGAGCAGATAGACTTTTTTCTGTATACATGTCGTTCAGAATACTGATTTCACTTTCAGTAATATCTTCATACAGGTCCGCCAGATTATTTTTAGCAATTCTGCTTTGCAGGACCGATAAATGAAGTATGAGAGATTCTTTCCAGTTCCGCACATCATTTCGCAGTTTATCATGCAGCAGCAAACGAAAGATGTTTCGTGACTCGATATCGACTATTGCCTTAATATTACGGTTAAAAATTAAATCTTCAGCTGGTTTGTTAATCCATTCAATCTCAAAATTATGATTGATTAAATATGCTGGAGATCTGATATCAGCAATAGTTACTTGAAGTTCATTATCGGAAGTGCTCGAATACAATGGAGGATGAATTTCTTCCTGTTGTCGTCTTTCAACTGTAGGTTCAACAGGTGGAGTGGAAATGTGAACTTCTGATGCTTCTTTTTCTTCAGGAGCGGAAATGTGAACTTCTGAAGTTTCTTTATCCTTGAATA
>JAFDCT010000047.1 GCA_019312695.1 Deltaproteobacteria bacterium
AGCCCACCATCCCGATCCGAGGCATTGTTGACAGGATCACCTTCCAGAATGAGGAGAACGGTTACACTGTAGCCCGCTTCCTTGATGATTCAAAAGAGAAAAACAGTATTACGGTTGTCGGATATCTTTCGGGTGTGCCGGTCGGCTCCACTCTAGCCCTCAAAGGAATCTGGACCACTGATTCCCGTTATGGAAAACAGTTTAAACTCCAGAACTACGAGATAGTAAAGCCCAATACAGTGAATGGTATAGAACGATACCTGGGTTCCGGCCTCATCAAGGGTATTGGACCAGCATATGCCGCAAGGATTGTGGCTCGTTTCGGCATGAAAACCCTTGATATCCTTGAAAGAGACCTGGACAGATTGCGTGAGGTTGCAGGCTTGGGAAGGACAAGGATTGAGCGCATAAAAAAGGCCTGGCAGGAGCAGAAAGAGATACACGGTATAATGGTTTTTCTTCAGGGCCATGGCATATCAGCCACCTATGCTGTCAAGATTTTTAAAACATATGGCCGTAAAGCTTTGGCAGTAGTCAAAAAGAACCCTTATCAACTTGCAGAAGATATATGGGGGGTAGGATTCAGAATAGCTGATTCAATTGCCCTTTCGCTCGGGGTTCCTGCAAATGACCCCCGTCGTGCCAGGGCCGGCCTGCTTTTCGCCCTTGATGAATCAGCCGGCGAGGGGCACTGTTTTCTACCTAAAGACAAACTGCTTGAACAATCAGCCTACCTGCTCAAACTGTCCGGGAAGTCGGAACAATTGCCCGAACAGGAGGATCTCTACTGTGACAAAGAACTGATAGAGGAACAGGTTAACCGCTTGCTGACAGACGATAAAATTGCTGTTGAAGATGAATATATTTCCTTGGCTCCCATACACTTCGCGGAAAAGGGGGCGGCAGCCAAACTGATGGAACTTGCCAGTGGCAGGCCTTGTCATGGCATTCAAAATGTTGACCAGGCAGTGACCTGGGCCAGCAATAAGCTGAAGCTTGATCTGGCCCATGAACAAGCCGAAGCCTTGAAGATGGGCTTGAGCCAGAAAGTATCAGTAATTACCGGTGGGCCCGGAACAGGGAAAAGTACCATTCTCAAGGCATTGCTCCTTGTTCTGGCCCGGAAGGGAGTTAACGTAAAACTGGCAGCCCCTACCGGACGCGCCGCCAAAAGATTATCAGAGGCCTGCGGCCGCGAAGCAAAAACAATACACAGACTCCTTGAATACGACGCCTCTATAAGATCTTTTAAAAGAAACAAAACAAATCCGCTTGAGGCTGATCTGGTGGTCATAGATGAATCCTCGATGATGGATGTTATCCTGACCAATTCTTTGCTAAAGGCAATTGCTGACAGGGCAGCCCTTGTTCTGGTGGGAGATGTAGACCAGCTGCCTTCAGTGGGACCGGGTAATGTGCTTAAAGATATAATTGATTCCGGCCGGATTCCTGTAACCCGTCTGCAGACAGTTTTCCGTCAGGGTCCGGGTAGCCTGATCAGTCTTAATGCAGCACGAATAAACCGGGGGGATTTCCTGGAGCTTTTGCCTGACTATGAAGGAGAAAAAGACTTTTACTGTATATTCCGGGAAGAAGCTGTGGATATTGAGACGGAAATTCTGAGTCTCTGCAGTGATAGGCTACACAGGAAGTATGGATTTGACCCAATCCGGGATATCCAGGTTCTTGCCCCGATGCGCAAAGGTATAATTGGCACGGAAAATTTGAATTCCCGCCTGCAGGAAAAACTGAACCCGGAAAAAACTACCCGCGAAACGCGGCAGCGGAAGTTACATGTCGGTGATAAAGTCATGCAGATCCGCAACAACTATGACAAGGAGGTTTTCAACGGCGATCTTGGAATAGTCGCCTCCTTGGATAGCGAAGAGGATAGCGTGGAAGTTGATTTTGAGGGCAGAATGGTACTGTACGAGGCCGCAGACCTGGGGGAGATTGTCCTTGCCTATGCCATCACGGTACATAAATCCCAGGGCTCGGAGTTCCCCTGCGTTATTATTCCTCTGCACACTACTCATTATCCCCTTCTGCAAAGAAACCTTATATATACGGCGGTTACACGCGGCAGAAATCTTGTCATCCTGGTGGGCAGCAAAAAAGCAATAAATATTGCCATTCACAACGATCGGGTTGTAAAGCGCTTTACACTGCTCAAGGAAAGGCTTCAGTCAGAAACCTAAAGACTTCAATAAAATCCGTTCCCCGCAAAAGAGGCCATATTTCTACCAGTGCCACAATGTGGCCTGCTGTCTAACTGTTTTCGGCCTTGCGAATCGTTCTGCCACTCATGTTCTTATTTGCCAAAAAAATTTCAAATATTTACAGCAGGGGTGTTTTTTCTTGTTGATAAATCGTTTTAAACATGATAGGACTCCGCTAGTTATTTATGAATGACCATTCAATCATTTGATGGGGTAAACCCAGCACTAATAGATAAGCAGAGATGGATCTACAAACTTTATTAGCAGAAAAAAAGAAAGCCATAATCCAGAAATGGATTGATCAGGTTTTGGATTCTTACGGTTCCCCTGCTTTTTTTAAAAAACAGAAGGATCGCTTTGCAAATCCGGTTGGCTCAACAATTTCTGACGGCCTGACGAAAATTTTTGCTGTCCTGCTGGAGAACAAGGATCTTGTTGAAGTCTCAAAACCTCTGGAGAATATCATCAAGATCCGCGCAGTACAGGACTTTGCTCCCTCTCAGGCTGTATCATTTGTCTATCTTTTTAAAGATATCGTGCGGCAGGAAGCGGCCAGGGAGAAGAACCTGGATGAAATGTCGGCTGGGTTGACAGCGCTGGATGCGCGAATCGATAAGGTGGCGCTCATGGCTTTTGATATTTACATGAATTGCCGGGAGCGTTTGCACCAGATAAGGGTAAATGAAGTATTGAGCGGCAGATCTGCATTGACTGATGGCACTAAATGTATTTCGGCAATGCTCAAGAGAAATAAAACAGAGTTGGCAGATAATAATTAAAACAACAGACTAACCTGAAGCGAGGTAACGATAAATGAAGCACTCATTCCTTGCAGTTATTGCCCTGATAGCCATATCATGGATAGGTTCGCTGGTAGGACTAAACTATTTATTCGGTGTGGTGTTCCCCTATTTGGCCTTTGCAGTATTTCTCGGAGGTTTTGTCTACCGGGTCATAAACTGGGCCAAGTCCCCGGTTCCCTTCCGGATTCCCACAACCAGCGGCCAGGAGAAATCACTTGACTGGGTGAAACAGGACAAATTTGATTGTCCTGCCACCTTCTGGCAGGTAGTCGGCAGGATGCTTCTGGAAGTGTTCGCTTTCCGCTCGCTGTTTAAAAATACCAAGGCGGAAATTCATGACGGTCCCAAGCTGGTTTACGGTTCCAGCAAGTGGCTCTGGTTTTTCGGCTTGCTGTTTCATTACAGCTTTTTGACCATTGTTCTGCGCCATATGCGGTTGTTCCTCAACCCGGTACCGGCTTTTGTGAGCCAGATAGAGTTTTTTGACGGTCTGTTTCAGGTTGGCGTGCCTGTCCTGTATCAGACAGATCTTGTTTTTGTGGGTGCCGTAACTTTTCTGTTCCTTCGCCGGGTAATCATACCACAGGTTCGCTATATCTCTTTTGCTGCGGACTATTTTCCCCTGTTCCTGATTTTTGCCATCGGAGCTACCGGCATTCTTATGCGTTATTTCATCAGGGTGGACGTGGTTTCCATAAAACAACTGACGGTTGGCCTGGCCACTTTTTCCCCCTCCATTTCAGGGGATATAGGGGCAATCTTCTATATCCATGTATTCCTGGTATCTGCTCTGCTGGCATACTTCCCATTCAGCAAACTGATGCACCTGGGCGGAGTTTTCATGAGCCCGACACGGAATCTGGCCAATAATAATCGCATGGTCCGGCATGTGAACCCCTGGAATAATCCCAATATAAAACCGCATTCCTATGCAGACTATGAAGATGAGTTCAGGCAGTTTATGGCTGATGCTGACATACCCCTAGAAAAAGAATTACCACCTGAACCCGAACCGGAACCAGAACCGGAACCGGAAGAAACAGAAAAACCCGCCGCTGATGCTGCTGAGCCTGCAGCCGAAACTCCAGCTGATAAGGAATAACGACTATGGCAGACACAAAAGTTGAACAAATGAGTGTTAACGTCGTCAAAGAGCCGTCCATGATGACCGGGGCCGTACCACGGACAGACTGGATGGATACCACGGTAACTTTCAAGCCCGGCAACTATTGCTATCCAGCCAAGAAAAGTATTGTTGAGTATCTTAATAAGGGGCTGCCCGGACTGTTCGGTGTGCCGCGAGAATGGAAGGTGGAAAGCGATGACTGGCAACTTCCCGAGAACTGGGTTGAGATCATTCTCCAGGGCATGCGGGAGCGGCTCGACAAGTTCCGGTCCTTCAAGGTATTCATGGACATCTGCGTGCGCTGCGGTGCGTGTGCTGACAAGTGCCATTTCTTCCTGGGCACCGGTGATCCCAAAAACATGCCGGTACTCAGAGCCGAGCTTTTGCGTTCAGTATATCGCGGCAATTTTACCAAGGCTGGCAAGATATTAGGCTCCATTGCCCGCGGCCGTGAAATGACCTTTGAGGTCCTGAAAGTATGGTTCATGTACTTTTACAAGTGTACCGAATGCCGTCGCTGTTCAGTATTCTGTCCCTACGGTATTGATACCGCTGAGATCACCATGATGGCCCGGGAATTGCTGCACCTGGTCGGTGTCGGTACCAACTGGATCCTGGAGCCGG
>JAFDCT010000048.1 GCA_019312695.1 Deltaproteobacteria bacterium
GCGGCTATTCCGCAAAGTTCCATTTTTGCTCCTAGTTCATTGATATCTTTAATTTTTTGTTGAATTTTATTTTTTATCTTCAAATCCTTTGAGGATACATATTTATCTCCTGTTGTGACAAACTTTGTTGCCCCACCCCTAAATGCGAGAATAAATTTAGGATTTTGCCCGAAGGTTACCAATTGCTCATAGGTTTTATGTATTACATTGAGCTGCCCCAAAAGCCTTTCACCACCAGGGCTTATATCAAAAACTGCATTGCTATTAGTAACTCCTTCAAGGGCTGCTTTATTTTGCAAATCAAATGCTTGAACATTTAATGCGGTTCCAAGGAGCATAATTAATACAATAAGTAATCTTTTCATATTGTTACCTCAATTAATGTACCTAATATTTCACTGTATTTTACAAGCATAAAATTAAAAAATAGGGCCATCCTTTAACCAGCACCTTACCTCTGCCCGTGCTGTTTATCGGATGGCCCTCAGGGCTTGGGCGTTGTGTGTCACCGAATCTCTGTTAATGCAGATGTTTCGGCTCCAAAGGGGAGAATGTGGTGCCCGGTCAACCAGGGAGGGTTGTATAGGTTATGGACACACACAGGGCAGAGATATGTGAAATTTTTATCAGTTTTCATAACAGAAACCATCCTTTACCATGATAGTTCGTGAGGAGTGTTTGCAGGCTTCCGGGTTATGAGTAACCATAATAATTGTCTGGCCCTCTTTGTTCAGTTCTTTCAGCAGGTTCATTATTTCATCTGCGGTTGTCGAGTCCAGATTACCGGTCGGTTCGTCCGCCAGGAGGATGGGCGGTTTGTTAACTATTGCCCGTGCTATTGCTACCCGTTCCTGTTCTCCACCCGAAAGCTGGTCTGGCAGTCGGTCAGCCTTGTTTGCGAGGCCTACCCTATCCAGAACATCCCGGGCCATTTTATCCTGAATTTTGGCTTTTTTGCCGGTTATGGCCATGGGGAGTTTTACATTTTCCAGCACAGTAAGATACGGGATCAACTGGAATGACTGAAATATAACCCCGATATATTCGCTGCGTAAATCGGCCCGTTGTTCACTGGTGAGTTTATAAATATCCAGGGTATCAAGCAGCATTCTGCCGCGGGTCGGATGATTGAGGCCGCCGAGGATGGAAAGCAGGGTTGATTTGCCGGAGCCTGACTGTCCCATGATGGAAACAAACTCTCCGTCATCAATGTACAGGCTCATTTCCTTGATGGCCTGAACGGTTGATTCTCCGCTATGATAATCCTTGCCTACTTGTCGGACCTCAATGAGGTGCTGCACATCTGGTTCAACTGTCTGATTGTTCATGGTCATATCCTTAAATAAATTACAGTTTTTATTAATCCTTTCTTTGTTATGGTTTAGAGGGCTCTCAGGGCCTCACTCGGATCAAGTTTGCTTGCTTTCTGGGCCGGATAAAGGCTGGCAATAAGGCTTAGGGCTACAGCCAAAAGAAGTGATACTCCTCCCAGGTTATAGTTCAGGCCCGCAAAGGAACTACTTTTAACCACCAGGGGCAGGGAGACCCAGGCAATGGCGTTACCGCCTAGATATCCCAAAAGACCTCCGATCAGGCCAACCACCATAGCCTCAAGTAGGATAATCTGCATGACATGGCCGCGGCGGAAGCCAATGGCGCGGAATATGCCTATTTCCCGGGTCCGCTCGTTGACGGAACCCATCATGGTGACGAATACCAGGAGTGAACCGATGAAGATGACAAGCACGGCAATGCCGTAGCTGAAGGTCTTGAACATTTCAACGGTTTGCATTTTAGACATCATGGCCTGACGCAAACCGGTTACTTTGGCCTCCGGAAATTTTTCGCTTATCTGAAGGGTCAGTTCTGTAATCGGGCAGTCGCGGCAGAAAGCCTGGATTTCCACCATGGAGACTTTGCCTTCTTTGCCAAGTATATTCTGGAAGGTGTGCAGATCGCCAACGATGATGCCGTCTTCCGAGGAACCGGTTGGCTTGAGGATAGCGGTGACTGTATAATCATCACCCTTAATGTCCAGGGTGTCGCCCACGGCCAAGTCGTAAGTGACTGCAGTCTGGGAACCGATCAGCAGTTCATTGGGCGAAGCCGGGGGTGCACCTTCAAAATGCCACCAGTTCTTAAGCTGCATCTCGATTTCAAAATTAACTCCCATGAGCAGCACATCTTTGCCTCTGACTTTGGCGGCCCCGAGCACCTTGGGAGCTACAAGCCCGAGATTCTTCGAATTTTCAATGGTCCTGATCTCAGGAATTTTCTCTTCATCAAATTCAATCGTCTGGTAATTTACGCCGCCCATGGTTATGCCGCCGTAGGAAAGGGCAAGGTTGTCACTTCTGGGAACCATGACAATATTGGCTCCATACTGATCCAGCCGGTCTTCAATATCATGGGTCATTGACTCAGTAATCGACATCAGAGTGACAATGGTTGCGATGCCGATGAAAAGCCCCAGGACCAGAAAAATCATCTTGCCCTTACGGCGTCCCAGGTTATTGAATGATATATTATGTAGTTTCACTTTTTATCCCTCAAATTTAGATTCTTTTTCCAGTACCTTCAAACGCTGAGTGTGGCTGACTCGGTTCAGCAGAATGGCATTGATTTCATTTTTTTTGAAAAACTCATTGAATTCTTTTGTATCAGCAATGGATTTGTCAAAGGTTATGACGATCCTGGAGTTTTTCTCTTCCGTTTCAATCTTTTTGACTCCCGCCAGTTGCTGGATGTTACCAATAACTTCCTGGGGCCAGTTCCCTGTCGTCTGCAGTTTATAAATGGCATCATCAAGGTGTCTGGTATTGAAGTAGGCAATGGATTTGGGCACTACCATCACCCCAAGTCCAAGGATAATGACCATCGAAATGGTTGTGACCAGGGCGCCGAAACTTATACCGCGTTTTTTCACCCCGAGCACC
>JAFDCT010000049.1 GCA_019312695.1 Deltaproteobacteria bacterium
AACAGTATTGGCTCCTGCTCGGTTTGTTCAGCACCGGTATCAAAAAGGTGCATGGTAAAATCTTCCTTTTCTTCCACCGGCACCAGGATACCGATATGATCCACCCCGATAAGTGCATGTATGCTCGAGCCCAGGTTGCCGAGCATAGTGCCCATGTCCTGGGCAGCATGCAGAGGCAGAGTGATGAGGTTAAGCTGATGCAGCTTTTCCAGGGTGGATTGGATTGTTTTTTCTTTCTGGGCCAGTGAACCACTCATGCTGTTGAAGGTGTTTATAAGTTGTTTGAATTCCGGACTCCCTTTAGTGTCAGCCTGGTATCCCAGTTTGCCCAGTTCAATGTTTGAGACGGCCTTACGTAATTCAGTAATGGGTCGTGTTATGTGACTGGCAAGGTACTGAGCCACAATGAGCAAGGCAAGAAAGGTTAACAGCAGGGTGGCTGCCAGGATATAATACGATTTGTCAATCTTGCGCATCGCCTGAGCTGTTCTGGTATTGAGGGTATTGGCTGCTCTGCTGACCATGCCCTGTATCTGGTTGAGTATGACATTGCTCTGTTCGAGTACTTTAAGCTGGTGTTCGTGGCGATGTTCTCCTTCCGTAGCCGTGGTTATCAGGTAAGACAGTTGTTGCTGGTAGTCCATGATCTGTGACGTTACCTGGCTGAGTTCAGCTTCTATTGCAGGAGCGTGGTGGCACTCATGGCAACGTTCCATGGTTTCGTTAACCAGTTCAGCGCTGTCAATTATCTCGTCAAGGTTATCGGCAAAATAAGCAGGGGATGAGAAGGTATACCCCTGTATCTTCTGAAAGCTGAAAGACAGGGACTGACGGATATCTTTGGTTTCATGGAGGTTGATGAGATCGCGGAGATTCGAGGTTGTATTGAGGAGGTGGTAAGTTGTCACACCGGAACCTATGCCGAAAAAAATAAATATGAACACAAATGATGTGATAATATATTTTTTCATCGTATTAATCGTTCAGGTGAGGTATGAAAAAACACTTTACAGGTGAATCAGGGATTGTAATAGTCATACGTTTTCAGATCTATGCCTGCCTCGACTGCCATATCAAATACCGGCTTATAATCCTCTCTGCCTGTTTCCACAAAACGTTTTGCACCAAGCTGCCTGAGGACCTCAAAACCTTCAGGGTCCTGGTGCAGGTTCAGGAGCAGTTCCTTTAACTGTACCTTATATTCCTCCCCAAGGTTTTCACGGACAAAAAGTCCGTTGGAAGGGACCCGGGGAGATTCTGCCAGGACAACAAGTTCCGTATCAATTCGCGGGTCTGATCTGCCCATTAATTCATAAATGGTATTCTTGGCAGCACCGACATCCGCCTTATCGTTCAATACGGCATCAATTGCCCCATCGTGACTGCCTGCAAAAAAATGATGACTGAAATACGTATTTATATCATCAACTCCCTGATGCTTCAACCAGGCCAGGGGGAAGATGTACCCCCCGGTGGTGGCCCTTTCGACCAGGGCCAGGGTTTTTCCCTTCATGTCTGATACCGAATTAATATTGCTGCTTTTTTTGACAAAAATCCGGCCAAAATAAGTAGATGTGCCATCCGTATTGATTGGTCTTGCCAGGGGCACAGCATAAAGCTGGGTGATTGCCAGAGCGCCGGTAAATGACCCGAGAAAGGCACCGTCA
This sequence comes from Deltaproteobacteria bacterium, assembly GCA_019312695.1. GTDB lineage: Bacteria > Desulfobacterota > Desulfobulbia > Desulfobulbales > BM004 > BM004. Next base: position 1,668 of record JAFDCT010000049.1, read on the forward strand.
ACCTCCTCTTTCTTCATCCTTGAAATAACATTGCCGTAGCGGCTCAGCATTGTCAGGTTGACCGGAATTCCCATGTGCTTGCTCAAGTATGCCGCCAGGGGTTCAAAGCGCTGTTTCTGCTTGAAAACGTTGATCTCGGGCAGCAGGCCGATCACCAGACCTTCTTCCTGCCCCATGGCTTCCGCAGCAAATGTGATACAGAATATATGGATAAGTATGAACAGGGACAGAAGTGAGCAGCAGACTTTTTTATAGTTTAAGCTAACCATTGACAGCTCGTCCTCGGGACAAATTAAACTTCACTAATATGACCACATCATATACTGAAAAACATTTTGTATCTTATATGAACAAAAAGTCAATCCACAATTAGAATAATTTATGAATATCAAGAGGTTTTGCAGCCAATCGCCAAAGAAGCAGGGCATGGTGGATGTTAATTTATTAGAGCTGCACGGAATTGTAAGTAGTTTTTAGCCAATCCGGATTTATTTACTTAAAGATTGACAAAGACATATATTTACGACAAGTATTTCCACAATAGAGGAAAAAATATCAGGAATACCAGAAGAAAAATAAGCAGGGGAGGAGAACTGTTCATGACCGGGAGACAAGCTGCTGGAGTAAAAAAAGTTTTTGGTACAGTAATACTCCTGACACTGGCAGTAGTTGCGATACTGCTTGTTTCATGTGCTGCAGGGACTAAAACTGCAATGGAAATTTCCGGAGAACCTGTGGCAGAACCTGTAAATACCGTCGAGGGAAAAACAGCTGCAGGCGAGAAGAAATTGAACGCGATTGATATTACCGGGTACTATAATAGGGCACCCCATGAAAACCCCCGATCAGGCAGGGGGCTGGCAATTTTTCAAACGGAGAATTTTATCGGTTCATCCCGCTGCGTTGTCTGCCATAAGCTTTTGAAAGATAGAAAGGACAATGATATGTCCATTTCAAATCACTGGCGTTCTACCATGATGGCCAATGCTGCAAAGGATCCGCTCTGGCAGGCTAAAGTCAGCTCAGAGATCAAACGCAACCCGGCCCTGAAAGAGGTGATAGAATCAAAATGCTCCCTCTGCCACATGCCAATGGCTTGGCACCAGGCGTATAAAAAAGGTGACGCACAGCTGGTAATGAAAGATGGTTTCTTAAGTCCCCAAAATGATCTGCATGAGTCAGCCATGGATGGTGTCTCCTGTTCCCTCTGTCACCAGATACAAGATGAAAACCTGGGCCGGAAAAAAAGTTTCAGCGGCAATTTTGTTATTGATACAGCTGCAAAACCCCCGGAAAGGAAGATTTTTGGCCCTTACAAAGATCCGATACAGGAAGTAATGCAGCAGGCTATTGGCTTTAAACCTGAATATGGCCCCCACACCAATGATTCAGCCCTCTGCGCCACCTGTCATACACTGTTTACACCTTTTGTGGACGGACAGGGGAACGTGGTCGGTGAATTCCCTGAGCAGACGATCTATCTTGAGTGGCAACACAGTGAATACGGCAGGGATGCTGCAAACCGCTACGAAATAGGCGAAAATCCCGGCCAGGGCAAGATCTGCCAGGAATGCCATATGCCGCATTCTGAAGAGGGTGGTGCTTATATTGCCCGCTGGGCTCCTCCGAAAACTGAACCCAAGGAGCATTTTTCCCAGCATCATTTTGTGGGCGGCAATGTTTTTATGATAAATATGCTGCAGGATAATATCGGCAGCCTTAAAATCTCGGCATCTACTGAAATGTTTGAGGATACCAAAGAGCGGACCATGCGCCAGCTTCAGCACGAAACAGCGCAACTGGTCCTCACGGACCTAAGGCGTGTGGGAAACGAACTGTCAGCAACCCTGCAGGTGAATAACAAGGTTGGCCATAAATTCCCCGCCGGGATCCCGATCAGGAGGGCCTGGATACATTTTACGGCCAGCGATGCTGCAGGGCAGGTGGTTTTTGATTCGGGCAGCCCCCTGGCAGACGGCCGAATTGCGGGAAATGCTGCAGATGAAAACATCCTGAGCTTTGAACCGCATTATGACGAGATCACCCATCCTGACCAGGTCCAGATCTATGAAGGAGTAATGTTCAACACAGACGATGAGGTTACCTACACCTTGCTGCGCGCGGCAAAATTTGCCAAGGATAACAGGCTGCTGCCCATGGGCTTTGATAAATCAGCCGTGCCGGGAGACATCGGAGTTTATGGCAGGGCGGCTTCGGATGACAATTTTGCCGGCGGCACAGACCTGGTCACTTATAGGATAAATACCTCCGGTTACCAGGCTCCCTATACCGTTACGGCCAGGCTTCTCTTTACTGCAGTTTCCTATCCCTTTGTCAAGGACATGGAAAAGGACCAGGAGTTATCAGAGGTCAGCCGTTTCATGCAACTCTACCG
>JAFDCT010000050.1 GCA_019312695.1 Deltaproteobacteria bacterium
CGGCAGCCGCTGCGGGAATTAAATATTCCGCCTGGATCGAGGAGTTCATTAATAATGACAGAAGTCTTGCCGAAGGTGAAGAAACAGGGAAAATAAAAATGCTGCTGGATGAAAAGGAAAAACCCATAGGTATACAGATCCTGGGCCTCCATGGTGGTGACCTGCTGAGTGAATGGGTTGCCGTACTAAACGGCAAAGTCAAGCTTTCCACCCTGGCCGGGGCAATTCACCCTTATCCTACCCTGGGCGAGATCAACAAAAGAGTTGCCGGCTCATTTTTATCAGAAAAAATCTTTTCAGATACTGTCAAAAAAGGTTTGAAGTTCTTCTTCAACTTTAAAGGGCGTGCCTGTGAGCTTTCTGAATAATTTTTTTGTTAATTTTATTTAAAGGTTGCAAAAATACCCTGACATCCATTATATAACCCCCTTTTTGTTTCTCTTTCAGGTGACGCTTGTCCAGCCAGATTATTTCGCTGTCTGGTATGATTTGATAAATGTGAAAATTAAATAATGGGGAATGATTATGCTAGACAGTAAAAAATGTACACTTTACAGCGGAGGCCTCAAAGGAGCTGAAAGTGTTTTTGGTGAGGCTGCTGAAAAATGGTCCGTCAAAGAAGTGAATTTCTGCTATACAGGCCAGAAAACCAACCGGCAGAAAAATTTACTCGTTCTTTCGGATGAAGAGTTGAAACGCGGTGACATAAGCATGGAGCTGGTGTCCAAAATGATGCACCGGACATACTATGAAACCGAAAAAATAAGAAAAGTCCTGCAGGTCATTTTTCACATGGTAAACAAAGGCCACCAGGTTTTTGTCATTGGTACTGTTCTGGAGGATAATACGGTAAAAGGTGGTACCGGCTGGGCGGTGGAACTGGCCAAGCTCTTCAACAGGCCCCTTTCGGTCTATGATCAGGCAAAAGGTAAGTGGTACAGCTGGAAGCAGGGCGCCTGGGTTTCGGATAGTCCCCAAATTACCCATGAAACATTTGTCGGTTCTGGAACACGTAATCTTACTGAAAAAGGCAAACAGGCAATTAACAGACTCTTCGAAGAAGCTTTTGGTCCAAAATAAAGTTTTACTGAATGTACAATTTTGAAAAGCCGTGCCTGGCACAGCACGGCTTTTTTTGTTTATTCATCATGCAGTTTTTTCAGGAGCCAGGCCATGTTCCTGCCGAGTTTTTTCATGGTCTGGATGCCCTCATCATCTTTTTCAACCTCCCCTTTCTGCCGCCCCATGCCAAGATTCCAGTAACTGGAACCCGGTACAACCATCTGGCCGATAAAGAAAAAATGATTGATCGAGTTAAATACATGAATAGCGCCGGCCCGCCGGACAGCAACTACGGCAACTCCCACCTTGCGGGCCAGCATGTCATTGTTGGCCCTGGATACCATCCCGGCCCTGTCGATGAGCGCCTTCATTTCGGTAGAAACGTTGGCAAAATATGTTGGCGAGCCGAGAATAATACCGTCGGCAGCCAGCATTTTTTCAATACAGTCATTGACGATGTCATCCTTAACCGAGCAGCGCTGGTCCTTTTTCTCGAAACATTTCATACAGGCTATGCAGCCATGAATCCTACTGCCTGAAAGCTGGATCAGTTCAGTTTCAACTCCTTGCTTTTCAAGTTCCCTGGAAACATAACCAATCAATATTGCTGTATTGCCGTCTTTTCGAGCACTGCCGTTAAATGCCACCACTTTCATAATATCAGTCCCTTTTGCTGAAAAAGATGTTTTCAAGAAAAATCAGAAAGTTTTCCCCGGCCAATATTACTTTTGCCTGCCTTAGTTTCAGCATCGTCATAATGTTGAAATAAAAAACATGAGGGATAAGATAATCTGCAGACTATTTTCCTATCCAGCTGTTGAAATGAACCCTGTCATTACTGGCAGAATCATCCGAGCTGGAGCACTTGACCGGATAGCCAAGGGATACATAGCTGTGGGCTATAATATGATCAGGCAGACCCAGCATAACGGTCATACCGTAAACTCTGTCACGGTCTGGGTAGATGGAAGATTTATAGGCCCCAAAGCCATGTGTAGAGGCGGCCTGTAAAAGTTGCTGGGAGGCGGCCTCACAATCAAGCATCCATTTATCCTTGTCCTCGGCTCTGTTCAGATCGCCGCAGACAATAATAGCTGCCAGGGCATGCATTGTATGGGGAGAAAGAGGCACCACCTCTGCTGCTCTGCTTAATGCTTCGATTTCGTTCAAAACAACAAACTGGGTGGGCTGTCCCTTTGCCACAGATGGAATTTTCATGGCTGCTTCCACCATGTCATGAATAGTTTCGGCTGAAATCGAATCCTGAACAATTTTCTCTTCACTCTGCATGTCTGCCCTTCCAACTAAAAAAGTTATGAGAAATCTTGCTAAAAAACACCTAATAGCTGCCCTTCAGGCCGGGATATTACTCTTTTTTACCAGGCAATGCAAAGATCAATTTTTCGCAGAAAACAAGGAAAAAATCCTTATAAGTGCCATAGTGAGAATCAACTGTTCATTCAACCTGCCGGTGAATGGCAAAAGGCCCCCAGGCCTGGCACACGGGCATTACCTCCAGGCGGTTTATATTGATATGAGGCGGCAGGCTGGTCACCCAGTAAATTATATCAGCTATATCCTCTCCGGTGAGCGGCCGGGTGCCCGTATACACTTCCGCTGCGCGCTCAGTATCCCCGGCAAACCTGACGAGAG
>JAFDCT010000051.1 GCA_019312695.1 Deltaproteobacteria bacterium
ACCGTTCAGAGTGATCCTTTTTATTATTTTTGTCATGGCCTTTGCCGGACTCAATGCCGCCTATCTTGTCTGGTGCGAAAGAAAGGGTGCCGGCCATATACAGCGGCGTGTCGGCCCCAAGGCGGTTGGGCCGTTTGGGCTTCTGCAGCCCATTGCCGACGGTATCAAACTCATGACCAAGCAGCTGTTCCTGCCCAAAGGAGTTGATCCGATCCTGTTCATGGTGGCGCCGCTCATGGTCATGGTGCCTGCCATCATGAGTTTCTGTGTTATTCCGTTCAGCGAGACTTTTGTTGCCCGGGAGATCAATATCGGCCTGCTTATGATCTTTGCCTTTGCCTCGGTCAATGTTCTCGGCCTGCTTCTGGGCGGCTGGGGTTCGGGCAATAAGTATGCTGTTATTGCAGCTGCCCGCTGCGTATCCCAGAATGTGGCCTATGAGATACCCATGCTGATCACCACCATCACCATGGTCATGGTCACCAACACTATGAACCTCAATGAAATTATCAGGTCGCAGGCGGGCTGGTTCTTTCACTGGCATATCTTCAGGCTTGATATGAGCCTGTTGATGCCGGTCGCATTTCTCATCTTCTTTATCTGTTCCCTGGCTGAAACGAACAGGGCCCCCTTTGACATGGCCGAAGCTGAAAGTGAGCTTATTGCCGGGGCCTATACGGAATATCCCGGCATGGGGTTCGGGGTCTTTTTCATGGGTGAATATGCCAATATCGTCATCGGCTGCGCCCTGACCACCATTCTTTTCCTTGGCGGCTGGCAGGCGCCGATCCCGTTCAACCCGGGCGGTTTTATCGGTGTAATCTGGGGAGTGTTCTGGTTCTTCCTAAAGCTCTATGCCCTGATTTTTACCGTTATCTGGATCCGCTGGACCTATCCGCGTACCCAGTTTTACGAGTTGCTCAACCTTTCCTGGAAAGTGTTGATCCCGTTTTCGTTGTTTAACCTGATACTGACAGCTTTGCAGATAAAGATTTTTCCCTGGCTGTAACAGGAAGGTTCATTGATTATGAGCGGTTATTTTAAAGAACTGATTAGCGGCACCAAGAGCCTTTTCATCGGATTGGGCATTACCGGGAAGTATTTTTTCGAGCCGGTGGTCACCATGCAGTACCCCCATGAGCATGTGGAGATGACCCCGAGGTTCCGAGGCCATATTGAGCTGATTCCCAATGAAGAAACAGGTGAGCCAAAATGTGTTGCCTGCGGCATGTGTGAGAAAGGCTGTCCGTCAGGCTGTATAACGGTTGAGGGTGAGAAACGCGAAGGTGTCAAGGGCAAGGTCGTGTCCAAGTATATCCTCAATTTTACCACCTGCAGTCTCTGCGGCCAGTGCGTGGAAAGCTGCAAGTTCGGAGCGCTCAGGTTTTCAAAGGATTTCAACCTTGCCAGCCCGAGAAAAGAGGATTTTATTTTTGATCTTATCAAACGGTTAAAGGAAAAAAGTTGATGGTGCCTCTGTTTTCAGCTGAAGGACTTTCCAGTCTGGTATTCATTTTTATTGTTATGACGACAGTGCTCGGTGCAGTTATAGCCACACACTCTGAGCGCCTGATCAGGGCTGTTACCGGTTTGGCTATCTGCTTCATCGGTGTTGCCGGTCTTTATTATTATCTAAACAGCCCCTTTGTGGCTCTTATGGAAATGTTGATCTATGTCGGCGCCGTATGTGTCACCATAGTTTTTGCTGTGATGCTTGCTGACCCGAAACCCGAGGGCGACACGACTAAGCAAAGCATCTTTACCGGGCCCTTGAGTTTTGCCCTGGGCATCTTGCTGTTCTGGGGCCTGTCCGCCCTGGCCGGCAAAACTACCTGGGTTGCACCAGTCGGCAGGGTTAATGACGGCTCCCTGGAAGAGGTGGGGAGGGCTTTGCTGACAAATTACAGTATGGCCTTCGAACTCATTTCAGTGGTGCTTCTTGTGGCAATTATTGGGGCGCTGGTATTGGCACGTGAGGGCAGGACACGGACAGGAGGAGAGTCATGAGTATACCTGCATTTGGCGACAGCCTTATCACCTACCTCATCATCGCCGCATTGCTTTTCGGTATAGGGTTTTATGGCCTGGTGCACCGCCGTACCCTGATCGGTATGCTGATCGCCGGGGAACTGATCCTGGCCGGGGCCTCCATCAACTTTATGGCATTTAACAGGTTTCTGGCTCCTGATCCGACCGTGGGCCAGATATTCACCCTGTTCATAATGGGTATTGCCGCTGCCGAGGCAGCAATTGCCCTCAGTATTATCATTGCTGTGTATAGAAACTACCGCTCCATCGATGTTGATGATGTGGCAGAGTTAAAGGGCTAGACTGAGGAGAAGGGAAACAGGTCATGGAAATTGCTTCTTGTAAACCGCTATATGCCGTTCTGGCCGCTTTAATCGGGTCTATTCTGGTAAGCATGGCAGGCCGGAAACCCAATTTTCGGGAGGGCTTGTCAACCGTTGCGGCAGTGATCATGTTTTTGATCATCGCCTCCATGGTACCGGAGGTACTGGCAGGCAAAATGCTGAAATGCACGGTTTTCAATATTCTCCCAGGCATAAGCGTAACTTTCAGGGTCGATGCCTTTTCCATGATATTTGCCCTGGCCGCTTCTTTTTTGTGGATCATTGCGGTTTTCTATTCCATGGGCTACATGCGCGGTCTGCATGAACATGCCCAGACCCGCTTTAATACCTGTTTTGCCCTGGCGCTCTTCGGGGCCGTCGGTGTTGCCTTTGCCGATAACCTCTTCACCCTGTACCTCTTTTACGAGATCGTTTCTGTCTGCACCTATCCTCTGGTTGCCCACCACCAGGATGATGAGGGGTACATGGGAGCGAGAAAGTATATTGTCTACCTGACTACGACGGCCAAGTTCTTTGTCCTGCCGGCTATGGCCCTGATTTATGTCTTGACCGGCACCCTTGACTTTGCCACCAATATCAGCACTGGCATTTTTCCGGCTGATGTTAATGCCACCCTGGTAACCCTGCTTTACATCTGCTGTATTTTCGGGTTTGCCAAAAATGGTGTAATGCCTTTCCATCACTGGCTGCCC
>JAFDCT010000052.1 GCA_019312695.1 Deltaproteobacteria bacterium
ACCTTGCCGTCCGGCTAACACTTCCCCCTGTCGGGTGTGTAGAGGACTTGCACCTCCAAGTAAGTGCGCCCTGCCGGGCGCACAAAATAAAACGGCAAGGTCAGAAACGACCCTGCCGTCCTTTGCTGGTATTATTTAATTCATGACGAATTATTTGCAACCCTACTTGAAAGTTTTGTCAAGAATAAAAATGGCTGGGCGAGCCTTTTAAACCTTTTCTCTTTGTGTTTTAAAATCCATGGCTCGGGACACCAGGCTATGAGCCCATTGGGGTGTAGCCAAGGCATGAATATGGGTATACAGGGCCAGAACATTCTTAAATACCAAACCGTCCCGGCCATCCATGAAACCGACCCCCCGTTCCATGGTGAATGCAAGGCCTGCTGAATTCCCCTGCCATGAAAGAACAGTACTGTAGCGGAATTCATGCCCCTTGATCCTTTCACCTGCCCCATAAAAAGGATTATCGTTACATACCTGAAGCTCAGTATAGCCATGGGCCTGAGGTCTTCTGTGCAGGCCGAATCTGACCGGAAAAACACCGCTGAGAGGATATTCCTCACCATCCAGAAAAATACTTTCCCCAAGATAAATCAAGCCGCCGCATTCAGCATAGATAGGCAGTCCGGTCTCAGCTGCACTTTTAATTGACCGCCTGAACCGGGTATTATCCGCCAGTCTTCTGGCGCTTGTTTCTGGAAAGCCTCCACCGATATAAAGACCATCGAGTACAGGTAAGGATTCTGCGGTCATTGCATTTATTTCGACCAGTTCGGCTCCTGCATTTTTAAGGGCTGCAAGATTTTCAGGGTAATAAAATTGGAAGGCAGCATCTTTGAGAATTCCAATACGTACTTTTGGCCCGGCAATTTCCTCGGACACTGTTTCAGGTATTTCGGGAAATATTACTTTTGCCATGATATTTTCAATTTTCTGTAGATCAAGATATGCCTTTGCCATATCAGCAAGCATTGCTGTTGCCTGTTCAGAACTTTCATGTTCCTGGTGAGGCGTTACACCCAAATGACGCTGGGGAAAAATGTCTGTCTTTGAGCGCGGGATTGCCCCAACTACAGGAATACTGGTATAATGTTCAACCGATTGCCGGACAATGGCTTCATGCCTCGCCGTACCAAGCCTGTTCAGCACAACCCCTTTGATCATAACCCTGGGATCAAGCTTCTGGCAGCCTAGAACCAGCGCTGCAACAGTGCGTGTCGTCTTTGTACAGTCTACTGCAAGCAGAACAGGGAGCTTCAGGTCAACGGCAAGTTCAGCCGTGCTGTAAGCCCCCTCTACATTAACACCGTCAAATAATCCCCGATTGCCCTCTATAATTGCTATTTCTGCCTCATGTGCATGCTGCGTGAAAGAGAGCCTGATAACTTCGGGATCCATCAGGTAAGGATCAAGGTTATAACAGGGGTTGCCGGCCGCAAGCTGCAGCCAGCCGGCATCAATATAGTCGGGCCCCTTTTTGAACGGCACCACCTTTCTACCCTGCCGGACATAGGCCGCTATCAGGCCGACAGCCACCACACTTTTGCCTGAGCCACCGCTTAAACCTGCAACTATGATTCCTTTTGGCATTGATTTCCTTCTTTAACTAAATGTTTTAAACTTTTCCCCCCAACCCCTTGTGTCAGTCAATCATTAAATTGTCTAGTTATCCGATAATCGTTGTCAGTTTCATTTGCCGACGAACCTAGTCTCCTTCGACCTCTTGCCCCTTGCCAGTGCAAGTTTCAGCTTAGAGGCTTCAGGTGCATGCACCGGGTATCAGTCTCCGGTTATTGGTATCTATAATTTTAAATTTTCCATTTTACATTCTGCTTTTTACCCCATCTCCAGCTCTAGCTGCCGTAATTCCTTCACCTGATCCCGCAGGAGGGCTGCTTCTTCAAAGGCAAGCTTTTTGGCAGCCTTGTGCATTTTTGTTTCCAGCCTCTTAATATCCCGGCGCAAGTCCTGCAGACTGTGATATTCCACAATTGCTTCAGAAGTTTCAACCTCAACAGTGATATAATCCTTTTCATACACTGAAGCCAGGATATCCTTAATGCTGGACTTTACGGTGGCAGGAGTGATGTTATTAGCCAGGTTGTATTGTTGCTGCAGTTTTCTTCTGCGGGTGGTTTCCTCTATAGTTCGCTGCATTGAGCCGGTCACAGTATCAGCATAAAGTATCACCAGTCCGTCAATATTTCTTGAGGCTCTGCCGCAGGTCTGGATCAGGGATCGTTCACTGCGTAGGAACCCTTCCTTATCGGCATCAAGAATGGCAACCAGGGATACTTCAGGTATGTCCAAACCTTCGCGCAGCAGGTTAATGCCTACCAGTACATCATATTCACTCTGCCGGAGTTCCCGGATAAGTTCCATGCGCTCAAGGGTTTTAATGTCTGAATGCAGGTATTTAACCCTGACATCCAGATTCTCGTAGTATTCTGTCAGGTCCTCTGCCATTCTCTTGGTCAGGGTCGTTACAAGAACAGCTTCTCTTTTTTCAGCCCGGGTCCTGATTTCAGCCAGAAGATCGTCCACCTGATTCCTGGCAGGTCGAACCTCAATTACAGGATCCATGAGTCCAGTAGGACGGATAATCTGCTCAACTACACGGCCTTCGGCCTGATCCAGTTCAAAATCTCCCGGTGTTGCCGACACATAAACGACCTGGTTGGTCCGCTCTTCAAATTCATCGAATCTGAGTGGCCTGTTGTCTAAGGCTGACGGCAGCCTGAAACCGTATTCCACCAATGTTTCCTTGCGTGAACGGTCACCGCGGTACATGCCGTGCAACTGCGGTACGCCGATATGGCTCTCGTCAATGAAGAGGATAAAATCATCCGGGTAATAATCAAGCAGGGTCGGCGGTGGTTCTCCGGGTGCAGCACCTGTCAGGTGCCGACTGTAATTCTCAATACCATTGCAGTAACCGAGTTCACTGATCATCTCCAGATCGAACATTGTTCTCTGTTCCAGCCGCTGTGCCTCAAGCAGACGGTTTTCCTCTTCAAAATAAACCAATCGCTCTTTGAGTTCTTCCTGGATCGTACACTTTGCCGTTTCAAGCCGCTCCGTTGAGGTGACAAAATGACTCGAAGGGAACACGGTCAACTCACTTAATTGCTCCAGCACAACACCGCGTAACGGATCAATGATCGAGATGGATTCAATGGTATCGCCAAAGAGATCGACACGCACAGCGCGGTCCTCCTCATAGGCAGGGAAAATCTCTACTACATCACCCCGTACGCGGAAGGTTCCGCGGTGAAATGAAATATCATTACGCTCATAAAGCATATAGACCAGACGCCGCTGCATTTCCTCCCGGCGATATTCCTCTCCTGTTCTCAGGAACAGGTGCAGTTTTTTATACTCATCAGGTGAACCGAGGCCGTAGATGCAGGAGACAGAGGCCACAATAAGGACATCATGCCGGGTAAGAAGCGAGCGCGTTGCCGAATGGCGCATTTTGTCAATGGCATCATTTATTGATGAGTCCTTTTCTATATAGGTGTCTGATTGAGGAATATATGCCTCAGGCTGGTAATAATCATAATAGGAGACAAAGTATTCCACGGCATTGTCTGGAAATAGTTCCTTGAATTCAGAGTAGAGCTGGGCAGCCAGGGTTTTGTTCGGGGCAATAACAAGGGTCGGCCGCTGCACCTGTTCAACAACCTTGGCCATGGTAAATGTCTTTCCCGAACCGGTAACACCGAGCAGGACCTGTTTAGGGTAGCCGGCCAGAATTCCGTCAGAACGAAGTTTTATTGCACCTGATTGGTCTCCGGCAGGTGTGAAAGATGATTCAATTTTAAATAGCTTTTTCATAATTTGAGAACGAAATGGTTAAACATTCAGGTCATTTAAATTGCTTTCAGAGTAAAAATGCAATGTAAATTATAATTATTTGAGCAACCCGATAAAACTGATCACGCAGCTGTTCAGCAGACATGCTCAAAATTTCAGTATAATTAAAAATTTGACATCTACCGCTTTAGTCAATAAATGATATTCAGATAAATAAAATATATGCTGAAAACAAAACGGACGACAGGGACAATCCATGCTTTCAATAAGTAACAAAACCAGATACGGCATAGCAGCCTTATTGGCTCTGGCTGAATTTTACAACTCCGGCCTGCTGCAGATCAAGGACATCGCCTTGCGATGTGATATTCCACACCAGTTTCTCGAACAGATATTCAACAGGCTTGGCAAGGCAGGTATAATTAAAAGCACCCGGGGCAAGAATGGCGGGTATGAACTTGCAAAACCACCCGGCCAAATTACGGTTCTTGACATTGTCACAGGCCTTGAAGGCAATATAGAATTTGTTGCCAAGTCCCACGAAAAAAATGACATCATTGTTGAGCTTTTTCAAGAAGCAGAAAAAAACCTGAAGGAAATTCTTTCAGTCAGCCTGGCAGAACTTGTTGCAAAACAGCAGGCATTAAGCGAGAACGTCATTTACAATATTTAATTTTCAGTTTACCCCTCCCCCCTCCTCCTCTTATTGTTACTGAAAAGTTTCCATTCTCACACATCTGTTCTTTTTTTCTTGACATTTGCCACTCCTTGCCTTATTAGTTGACTAAACTGATCAATTTAATAAAGTATTACATTATTAAGAGCTACCAATGACCTGATGAGGAAAAACAATGCAAATATCGATAAACGGTGAACAGAATGAATTTAGTGAGGCGGCAATCAATATCTCCAAACTTCTGGAAATACAGCGGGTTGAATCCCCGGAAATGATTGCTGTACAAATTAACGGTGAATTTGTCGATATGGATAAATACCCTTCGACCTATCTTAAATCAGGCGATGAT
>JAFDCT010000053.1 GCA_019312695.1 Deltaproteobacteria bacterium
CGAGCTAAATAATACTTAGCATAAACATAAATGAAAAAGCCAAACCTGTCGCGAGGCAGGGACGGAAAGCCACAGGTCTTATGAAGACAGCTGGGTTGCCATTAACATAAAAGCCGAGTTGTCCTAATAAGGATGGCTCGGTTTTTTTATGTAAAGATGGCTCGATTTTTTAAGATTAAAACAAACAGAAAGGAGAAAAAGGTGAAGAAAATTATATTTGGTTTAATCGGTTGTTTATTTTTAGCTATGCCTGCTATCAGTCTGGGTGAAACAGGTATGTACGGAAGCTTCAATGCTGGTTTCGCCATGCCTGTCGATGGAGATATGACATTACCTGGTACGGGATCAGTTGAACTGGAATATGATACAAGCTTTACTGTCGGTGGTGCTATTGGTTACATGGTGGAAAATTATAGGCTTGAAGGAGAAGTGGCATATCAGAATAACGAAGTTGATAGTATTGAAGGTTTTTCTCTTCCTTTAGATCTTGGTATAGGAATACTTAATTCAATGGAAGTTTCCGTGTTAACTTTCCTGGCCAATGGCTATTACGATTTTGACACTGGGTCAGCATTTACTCCGCTTATTACAGCTGGTCTCGGATTTGCTAGAATTGAAGGGGAGATGACAGTAGACGGTTTAAGTGGTGACGAAGATGATACAGTCTTTGCCTATCAGCTCGGAGTGGGGGCAGGATATGCAGTGAGTGAAACCGTTAGTTTAGATTGCAAATATCGCTATCTTGGTACTGCAGATCCTGATTTTGATGGTGTTGAGATTGAAGTGGCGAGCCATAATATTACTGTAGGAATTCGCGTAGCCTTCTAAAAATTATTTATTAATAGTTAACGAGAACATAAAAGTATGCTCCGCCCCTTGGGGCAGTGAGGTTCACTATATCTAGGAGACAGGGTCAGAAATGACCCTGTCTATTTTATTTAACGAGTATAATTTTCTGCTACCCATTTACAGTCGTGGTTCATTCCTAAAATACCAAGTTGTACAGTGGATATGTTGGATCAGAAATAACTTTACAAATATTACCCAAATTCCAGTATTCACACTGTCAATAAAGCTCAGTCTAATGCTGCTTAAATCGTCTTGTAGTACCTTGGGTCAATTACCCCTTCCCGATCTGAAAAAGATATGCAGGACAATTTTATAGAACAGGTATATAATAATTAGGACTAAGCCACCCCTTCCCTTTTATTCGATTATGAAAAAAAGAAAAAACGTTTTTATTTTGCTTTTGAGCTTCATTCTTATCTCAATTCATAACATATCCTTAGCTATAGAACCAAATGGATGCCTTTCAGAAGCTGAAGTAGAACTTGCTCAGCTAATCAATAATTATCGTAATGAAAACGGCTTGCCAAGTGTGCCAATTTCGCAATCATTAACTGCTGTTGCCCAATGGCACGTTATTGACCTACATGAAAATATACCAGATACTGGTTCTGATCACGGATTCGCTTGCAACATGCATAGTTGGTCTGGCGCTCAACCTACTCTTTGGAGTGCCGTTTGTTACACCAGTGACCATCAATATGCCCAAGGTATGTGGAATAAGCCACGTGAAATAACAAGTAACGTATATTTTGGCAATGGTTTTGAAAACGCATACAGTTCCATCGGGCAGGCATCAGCTAGAGGTGCCTTTAATAGCTGGACAAATAGTCCACCACATGATGCTGTTATACTTGAAACCGGAATATGGGACGGGATGAATTTTCCTGCTATGGGGGTTGGAATTTATGAACATCATGCTGTGCTTTGGTTTGGGGACCAGGCTGATCCGCAAGGTACAGCTGTAGCCTGTGGTAGTATTGGCTCAAACAATTTTCCGCTTTCTGCTATACTGTACCTTCTGCTGAGATAACCAATTGTAAGTTAAAAAGGGGACGGATTTATTTTCCAAAGCCTCCAAGTTCAACATAGTTACTCCCTAAGATGTTGACCGATTAATAAGTCAAGATGTACAGTATACATGTTGAATCAGACTTTGTATGACAAGACTGTAGATTGTGGCAAGTAATCTAAACTTTTGATTCAAGATAATATCTGATATTCTTAACTTGGTTGGCGTTTCACAAAATCAAACCAATGGCAAGGATGTTTCTAATAATTGAGTAAAAGAAATGCCTTGAAGTGGCAGGTAACAAAATCCGAAAGGGATATATTGAGTTATTAGTTCTTATTGTAGCTGGTGCAAGTGGACATCCCTTCCGGAGGCCGGTTAGCTCAAACGTTATACGCCAGCAGTAAAGGAACGGCAGTGTTAACGAGAGAAGAAGCAAAAGAACTTGTATATACGCGCATTAACGCAGAAGACCCTTATGCCAAGCAAGCCCTTGAGCTTGTGATAATTGACGACGAAACTATCGAAAAATAATACGGCTGGGTATTTTTCTACCACACGAAGAAGTATTTAAAGACGGGTAATATTGTCGACTCACTGGTTGGAAATGCGCCGTATATCGTGAACAAATACACAGGCGAACTAATAGAAACAGGTACGGCCAATCCGATTGAGGAATATATTGCGGAATATGAATCAGAAATTGGATATGGCGTATAACCAATCGCAGGCATTCTGTACTGCGTCTTTATTTAATGGCTATCTACCGATATATTCAAAGCTCCAAAATAAATTGTGACAAAATGCTACCAAACAAGACGCTGGAAATAGCGCTTAAACAGCGGGCGTCTCAGCTCAGACGTTATAACTCATGAAAATAATACATAAAGCATTAGCACCTTTAGCATCACTAGAAGTACAGAAACGCTTTATTCTGGACGGAACGAATGAGGAGTATATTTTGCCTGAAGAACTTCTGGATTATGCAGTAAATGTATTATTCGAACAAAAAGCAGTTAAATTTGAGGAAACCGAAACACTTAGTGAACTGAAAAAAAGTATAAAAGCATGTGATGTTCCCGAAAATATGGACTATTCGGAGCTGATTTTAAATTATAAACCTTGGGAAAAAGTGAGAGTATTATCTAAAATATATTTAGAAGAAATCGGATTTAATTTACGTGAATGGGAGCTAAATGAGTTATAATAATGGTCTTAATTTCGAAGGGGTTTCTACCCCTGCAGGGGACTCGTGCCGCCGCGTCACTGCGCTTTCACGTCACACAGCCCATTAGCTCA
>JAFDCT010000054.1 GCA_019312695.1 Deltaproteobacteria bacterium
AGGTACTTTTTCTCCTGGGGAGTACGATATTGATATTAATATAAAAAAAATATCGAAATTTGATGGAAGTGTAACATTGGACTTAAACGGTGACTCTTTCAAAGGTGAAAATTACAGTTTTGAACATTTCTCACAATTTGGCTCATGGGGAATATTAATTATCGCAGGTCCAGATACTGAGATAAGTAAATTTTACTTAAAGACAGAAACATCGCAGTTTTCAGGTAGCAGAGATTAAAATAACAAAAATATTTATT
The DNA here is from genome assembly GCA_019312695.1 of Deltaproteobacteria bacterium. Classification (GTDB taxonomy): domain Bacteria; phylum Desulfobacterota; class Desulfobulbia; order Desulfobulbales; family BM004; genus BM004. Next base: position 258 of record JAFDCT010000054.1, read on the forward strand.
TCCTTTTCAAATCAAGGCAGAGTCGGAAATGGATGCCTTTTTATGCATTAAAACTTTTTATGTCTGCTAATATGTCTGACAGTGCCAAGCAGAAAAGACTAATCCAATGCCTCCTGTTTTTTATCGGGGGTTTTTCATCATATACGCAGGTCATCAGCTACTGTGACGACCTGCTACCCACCTAAACTCGTGAAACATCCCTGCAGTGTTAAGATTTCCACTGGATATATGAAAACAAATAGTAAGGCCCCTTCCAAGACATTGGGAAGGGCCTTTTGAAATCTGCACTGATAGATACTATCACTATTAGCGCGTCCCTATCCCCCGTTGCCCTATATGCTCTTGCACAGCCTCTATGAACACTACCTCATAAAGTGAAATGAACCAAGAACCAGGAGCGCTCCCATATCAGTCTTTTCAAAAACCCATGAGACGTCTTCCTCCTTGCTTCCCTACCGGAGGCAAGGACTGGAATAGAATAAATTTCCACAGGATGGCTTAATTTATTTTTTTATAGAAATTATCTATTGGATAATTTTATTCGATAGAATTAATCTATATTTATTTCTTTCTTTAAAAAAATAATCTGGAGCTGACATGGATTTATTTAAAAAAAAGACGCTTACCGGCCTGGCCCGTACCTGTGGTTGAGCTGCAAAAATCGGTCCGACGGTTCTGTCGGAAGCACTTGAAGGCTTGCCAGCCCCAACTGACCCCAATCTGATAGTCGGCATAGAAACAGCTGACGATGCAGCAGTTTATCGGCTATCAGACGATATTGCCATGATAAACACAGTTGATTTCATCACACCGCCGGTTGACGATCCGTACTGGTTTGGCCAGATATCCGCAGCCAATTCAATATCAGATGTCTATTCCATGGGCGGCAGGCCGGTCACTGCCTTGAATGTCGTCATGTTTCCAAGTAAGCAGCTGGACATGGGACTACTCCGGGACATACTTCGCGGCGGGCATGACAAAGTAGTTGAAGCCGGGGCCTGTCTCGTCGGTGGTCATACAGTTGATGACGAAGAACCCAAATATGGTCTTTGTGTCAATGGGGTTGTGCATCCTGACAGGGTTATCACGAATGCGGGTTTCAGGCCTGGCGATGCCATTATCCTCACTAAGCCCATCGGGTCAGGTGTACTCTTTAATGCCGTGCGTTCCGGCAAATTGCCTTTCAGGGAGCTTGAACGCGAAACCTTGCCGACTCTGGCGGCCTTGAATGGGCGAGCCATGGACGCTGCTCTGCAATTTGATCTGCATGGCTGTACAGATTTAACCGGCTTCGGCATCTTAGGGCATCTTCTGGAGGTTGCCCACGGCAGCAACGCCAGGGTTGTTATTGAATACGCCGCTCTGCCTTTTTATCCGGCTGCACTGGAAATGTATAAAAAGGGTGAGACCACGGGCAGCAATAAAGAAAATCGGGCAATGGTAGCAAAACATCATCTGCAGATCTCGGCTACATTGACGTCAGCCGAGGAAGAACTGTTGTATGATCCGCAGACTTCAGGAGGATTGCTTTTATCTGTCCCACATGAACAATCAAGGGAATTGCTGAATCTGCTGGGAAAAGACAATATTCCTGCAGCATTGATAGGGGAAATTACCGGTGACCCTGTTGGTATTACGGTGATCTGACAGCATGGCCATTTATCTGCTTATAGCTTTTCTGGGAGCACTCTGTGGGTTCTTCTCAGGCTTACTTGGAATTGGTGGCGGCATCATAATGGCGCCCTTGCTTCTTTATATCCCGCCATTATTGGGTTTTGAGTCTCTCTCCATGCATACCGTTGCAGGCCTTACCATAGTCCAGGGGCTAGTTGCTTGCATTTCGGGAGTTATTGTCCATAAGCGGTTTAATTCTGTCTCTGGACGCCTTGCGGGATGGATGGGAACTACCATCTTTATAGCCGCATTGTTTGGGGGTGCAGGATCAGAGTTCGCATCACAGCATCTACTTCTTATGCTTCTTGGAGTGCTCGCGCTTCTTGCTGCAATCCTTATGCTTAAACCAAGCGCAAAAGAAAAAAAGGCACCCCCTGTCTCAGAAATCTCTTTCAGTTTATGGCGTGCGATTTCAACTGCAGGAAGTGTAGGAGTACTTGGTGGGATGGTCGGCCAGGGCGGCTCTTTCATTCTTATCCCTTTAATGACATCATTTGTACGCATACCAACACGTATAGCCATTGGCAGTAACTTAGCTATTGTACTGCTTTCCACAACAGCCGGATTTATTGGCAAAGCTGTTACAGGCCAGATTGAATGGTTGCTTTCAGTGCCCATCGTGCTGACTGTAATTCCAGCAACTCAAATTGGAGGTGTATTGAGTCATAAAGTACCAGTTTTAAAATTACGAAAAATACTTGGAATATTAATAGCGGCGGCGGCTGTTCGTATTCTGATTTCAGCATTTTCTGACTGAAACAGGGCTAGAAATGATCCTTTTTTATTGCAGAACTAACGATGTCTACTAGCAGTTTACACTCATGAGTGATTCTTGAAAGGTCATATATCCACCGGAAACCGTTTAAAATAGTCTGCTTCGATTGGGATGGAAACGTTTTTACTGATGTGTTTCATAAGTTTAATGTCAAAGCCACTATCAGTAACCTCTTTATCAATACAGCTGAAGAGAATCTCTCCAACTATCAATTGTTTGCAAATTCTACCCAGAACTCGCCAATTATTATGTCATTGTAAGTAGCTATTACAGGATAGATTTCCCCTTTTTTATTAACAGAAAATCTAGGCCAGAGGTCCTGGCTGGTGTAAATGGGATAATCGAGATCATTACCGTCATTACTGGATTTCGGTGGAGCAAAACCTTTAAAATTTATAAAAACTTCGCGGTCGAAATGAGGAATATTTGTTCTGATTCCCTTGAGGATAAGCCTGCTGTCTTTTTTTACGGATAGTGTCTCTCCTGCGGGAATAGTTTCTATCTTATCATTCACATTAATGATAAGTTTTTCCGCCTTTAGTGAAGCAGGATCAACCCGAGCAACAGTTTCAGACTGGGGGGAACCCGGAGAGCCTACATCAAGAAAAACCCAGCCGCATTCTTCTGCATCTTTACGGACGGTGATTTTTGTGTTTTTTGATATGCTGAAAGGGATATTAGTATCATTTCTATTACCCAACCCGTTTATATCAGCAACCAGCCCCCGCTTGTAATTTGCAATGATATCAGTTACAAGGACTTCGTCTCCCGGCTTGATCTTTAGTG
>JAFDCT010000055.1 GCA_019312695.1 Deltaproteobacteria bacterium
CTGGCGGCCAGGAGATCCTCATTTCTTTGAATCAGGTTTTTTTCCAAATCCTGCACTGATAAAAGCTGCGTCAGCACTGGCAGGTAGTCATTCAGACCATTTATATACCTGGACCTTGCTTCCGTCAGTCCTTTTTGCGCACTCTCCAGCTGGTTTTCCAGGGCAGCAATATTTTCCCTGATCTTTGTTTCGCTGATCAGGGCATCCTCAACCTCTCGTACGGCAGTGAGCACCACCTGCCTGTATTCTGCCAACTGCTGTTTTACCTCCGCCTGGCTGATATCAACCTCTGCCCGGCGCCGGCCGCCGTCCAGGATAGGAGCTGTCAGAGCCGCGCCAAGGTTGGCCATCCAGTTATCAAAAACATCTTCCAGCTTACCGCTGTCATAGGTCCCACTGCCGGTCAACCGTAAGGCAGGCAGCCGGTCGGCTTGGGCGGCGGCCAATGCCTGATCAGAGGCCTCGAGGCGCCGCAGTGCCGCAACAATATCCGGTCTGTTCTCGAGCAGTTGTAACGGTAAACCTGAAGCCGGAACCTTCTCCAGCAGCGGCATTTCCTCTCGACTTATCTGCACAATCTGGTTCGGCATGCGGCCCAAGAGAACGGCCAGCTGGTTTTGCAGCATGCGCTCCTGCATTTCAACAAGCGGCTGTTGGGCGATGGCCCTTTCCACCAACTGTTTCTGTTGAAATACATCAAGGGCCGATGCCAGTGACATGCGGAAGCGCAGGTCCACCAGTTCAAGGTAGGTTTTGTTGATTGAAACCTGCTGCTCCAGGAGTTGCAGCTGCAGTCTTTGTGACAGGATAGCTACCCAGCGATCGGTAACTTCAGCCGCAACAGTCATCGCGGCAGCATTGAGATCCTCTCTGGAAGCTTCTGCGGCAAGTACAGCTGAATCCCGGGTAGCCCTGATACGTCCCCAGAGATCCACTTCGTAACTTGCGGCAAGGCCGATTGAATAATCTTTCAATTCGGTTGATCCGCTGTCATCAGTCTTTATTTTTGCATAAGAAGCTCCGGCTGCAGCAGCCAAAGATGGTTTCATATCGGCGCCGGCCTTTTGTGCCTGGGCCTCCGCCCTTTCAAGCCTGGCCCAGAGTGAATGAAGATTCTGGTTGTCAGCGAGGGCCTCATCGACAAAACTGTTAAGTTCCTGGTCACCGATTGCCTGCCACCATCGCTGGCCTGGGTCATGCAGGGAATCCTGTATGGAATATGAATCAGGAAGTAATATCTCTTCCTCGGCCGACCTGGCTGCCGGGGCATACGGTGTACAGGAGGACAGGGCCTGGGACAGAACAACAACGAGCAGATACCAGAGCAAGCTGCTTATTGCCGAAGGGTTTATACCTGCTGGCAAACGTCTGTATATGGATGTAATTTCGCCTCCCAAAAAAATACGCTCCTGTAAAATCCAAAAAATTTTCTGACTGCTTTCGGTAAAAAGTTTCTGAAAAACTATCCACTTTTCGATAATATCATAAAGTTGTCAACAAATTAGGTATAACAACTATAATTTATTAAAGATGCACGCCACCGTAAAAAAGTCTACATGCTCATTTTTTTACAAAAAAATGAGCTGCACTCCCATTACGGAATGCAGCCATCATAATTATTAAGATTTTTTTTCGGCTATCAAATAAATCTAAAAAAGGCAACCCCTATCTCAACAGTTCCATGGTAAAGGCAATGTTGACATCTTTATCAACCACACCCATCTTGTAGAACTTGCCGTCACCGACATTATATTCCAGCCTGTCGATTGTCAGCCTGGAATCAAGTCCGGCGACTGTCTCGCCCGGCTTAAGCGGGTTATCCTTCTGACCGTGGTACACAAACTCAAGTGACAGATTTTTGGAAACGTCCTTGATGGTCAGTGTGCCGTCTACAATATAAACATTATCTTTGCCGCGCGACACCTTTGATGATCTGAAGATTATCAGCGGGTACTTGCCGGTGTCAAAAAAATCGGGGGAACGCAGATGAGTATCCCGTTTGCCAATTTTGGTATCGACACTGTCGACCTTGATGTCAAAGTTGAATTTGCTCTTGGCTGGATTCTCCGGGTCAAAGTACACCTCGCCGGTATAATCCATAAACTGGCCCCTGACAATTGCATAGGTATGCTTTACTTCAAAGTAAAAGTTTGTATGTGCAGTATCCAGTTTCCATTCCTGCGCCATAGCCTGAAACGGCCCCATGACAACAAACAGCAGTAAAGCGAGTATTATCCTTTTCATGACGAATCTCCTCTTCAAAAAATTGAAAAGCAAACATCCTGATCATTTCCGTCTTTTTTTTATTTTTACAATGTATGGCTAAAACCGGGTTTTGTAAAGCCGGCGGGCTCTTAAAACCTTATTGATCAGGGCTTAAGGGTCATGTTTTTTTCTCACATTTTAAACAATCTCTTCAACCAGACAATCAGTAAGAGCAGGAAGTTGAGAGTGAAAATTGTCAGGGCTGCAGATCTGGGTAATCCCGACTTGAAGGTATCGCTGACCCACAGAACATGGGCCGGCACAATGAGCAGCACCAGCGTTGCTCCCAAACGGTGCAGAAGCCGCCACCTGGGATAGGGCATCTTCAGGAAGTTTCTGAAAATTGCCGTTGCCGACAAGATCAACAGGATAAGCAAAAGAGCGATCCCGACAAATTCCGGATAATATTTTTTGGTGAAGGTATAAGGGGTAAAATTTTCCGATGCCTTAATAAGCACCGGATGAGCTGCAATCAGGCACGTTATAATTATGCCGTTTATGCGATGCAGCAAGAGGAGTTTTCCGGCCGAAAAGACCTGTTCCATAAATTTCAGCCGCGACGTCAGCAGCACCTGATAGAACAGCAGCAGGACGACGGTGATGCCGATCACCTTCCCGTAACGCAGAAAGAGCTTCAGCTTCCCGAATTTGTACAGAATGGAAAACGATTGGAATTTGTACGGTATGGCCCAGCCGCCGGCAAGCAAAACAATGGTCAGCAGAACGAGCAGAGTTCCTAGTAGAACACGATTCCTTGCTGCAAATGATTGAGAGGAAGGCATGTGTTTATTGTACGGCACTCTCCTGTAAGATTGCAATAACTGTTCGCCCAAAAGTCCATAACCCTTTGAGTTTCTTTTGCATTCTTTCCGCTTCATTAATAAGAGCTGAACAAAACTTTCATGCCAATATCTATGTCCAGTTGAGTTGGCATGACCCGAGACTGACCCATGAAAATAAATGAATCATACCCTCGTGAAGGTTCTTACAGGAGGGGACTGAAGAAATGGAACATAAATCAGCTGCGACTCATCTCTTTTCTTGCGACAGATGCTGTTTTTTGCTGTTCCTGGAGGAATACCGGGAAACCGTTTTTTTTACGCCGACCCTGTCCAGTTTAGGCGCCTTGCCATCCCAGGCTACCTGGATGCCCTTTTCGCTGAACAGGCGCTTTGCCGCAAACAGGTCCTTGCCGGTGACAAACGATATCGCCAAACCTCTCCTGCCCATCCTGCCGGTCCGGCCGGTGCGGTGCACGTAGTTTTCCGAGCTTCCGGGAAAATCGTAATTGAATATATGGCTGACCTGCGAGAAATCCAGGCCTCGGCCGGCAACATCCGTGGCAATCATTACCCGGGTCCTGCCCTGCTTGAAGCGATTGAAGATCGAGGTCCTCGTTGGCTGGTCCAGGCCACCGTGGATGTACTCCAGGGATTTCACAATTCCCTTGAGCTTGGTATAGAGAATGGCACCCGTTCGCTTAGAATTACAGAAGATGATCGCCTGGTTCGGTTTTTCCTTTTCCAAATAGTGTTTCAGTGTCTGGAGCCGATTTTTGCCCGAGAGAAAGCGGAAGCGATGGATAATGGACTGGGGCGAAACATCTTCCTTATTCAGTTCAATACGGACCGGGTCTTTTAAAAACGAGTTGGCCAGTTCCTCGACACCCTCTGCCATGGTTGCTGAAAAAAGAAGGGTCTGGTACTCGTTCATGATACAGGAGAGAATGAATTTGACATCCTCGATAAAACCCATGTTGAGCATCTCGTCAGCCTCGTCCAGCACCACAGTCCGGACCTGCTCCAAAGTAAGGGTGCTGTTGTAGAGATGATCTATAAGACGTCCCGGCGTGGCCACCAGGATATGGACTCCCTGTGCCAGCTTGGCCTTCTGGATATCCATTGAAAAGCCGCCATAGATGGCAAAGGGCTCAATGGAGGCATGTTTGCCGATAAGGGTTAGCTCGTCCACATACTGCAGGGCCAGTTCCCGGGTGGGGACCAGGATAAGTGCCTGTATATCATTTATCCGGGTGTCAACCATCTCCGCAAGAGGTATGCCGCAGGCACTGGTCTTGCCTGAACCTGTTTCGGCCAGGGCAACCAGGTCTCTTCCCTCCCGGATCAGTTCATAGGTCTGTTTCTGGATAGGAGTCAGTTCTGTGAATCCCATTTTGGTTACTGCTTTCATCACTTCGGGACTGAGCCCGAGTTCGTCAAACTTCATAGGTAAATTACATTTTTCAGTGAAGCCTCCGCAGCAGGTAAGCGCAAACTTCCAGCTGCGGGAACCTAAAGTATAAGTCATGACACACCCAGCGCGGGATATGTCACGACTCGTTGATGGGAACAAAAACTTTTCGCTTAATACCTTTTGCTGCGATAGGGCTTTTTCTTGCGGCGTTCTTCTGCCTGGTTGACCTTTATTTCGCGGCCTTTCATCATGCTTTTATTGAGACCCTTGATGGCCTGATCAGCCTCTGAATTATTGGGCATTTCGATAAAACCGAAACCTTTTGACTGCCCGGAGTACCTGTCCATAATGAGGTTCAGGCTTGAAACCTCTCCGTACTGCAGAAACATCTCTCGAAGTTCTTCTTCTGTAACGCTATAGGGTAATTGCCCGACATAAATATTCATTTATTTTCTCCTTTAGTTCATGACAACTTGTGAATTAATCAATAATCCAACCTGGAATCATGAAAATCTTATTTTTACGGATTTAAAAAGAAATTACCAGAACCGTCAATCATAATGGCCGCCCGGCGTTTTCTCATCTGCCTGTTGCCTGTTTTGCAATATTTGACAGGCGCCTGTTCCTGTTTTCCTGTTTTTGCAGCTTTTGCGGGTCTGCCGGCCTGGTGTCCATTGCGTTGTCCTGCCTGGCGACAGTTATACTTTGCCTTGTGCCAAGACTTTTTGGAAGGCCTCTCGGCAAAAGATGTGTTGTCCGGAACACCTTCACTCGTGTTCTTTTGATTGACCCAGACCAGTTTTTCACCCAGCGTTCTTTCGATCTGGCTGACGATCTTCCTGTCCTCGCGGCTAGCAAAAGTAAAGGCTTTACCTGTACAGGCTGCCCGGCCGGTGCGCCCTATCCTGTGGGTATAGGCATCCACCGTGGCGGGCATATCAAAATTGATGACGTGCGAAATATTGGATACGTCAATACCCCTCGCTGCAATGTCCGTGGCCACGAGGACCTTGAACTCCCCGCGCCTGAAACCGTTTAAAGCCTTCTGCCTTTTTTGCTGCGACAGGTTGCCCTGTAAGGACGTGGCTGCATACCCGGCTTTCTGCAGCTGGCTGGCAAGGCTCTGGGCCCGATGCTTGATCCTGGTAAAAATAAGGGTTGAAGCCATATCTTTTCCTGCCATGATCTCTTTCAACAGGCTGACCTTACCATTCTGATCCACAGCATAAAGCATCTGTGAAACGGTGGTGGTAGGTCGGCTGTGTCCGATCTGTATCCTGACCGGATTGTCGAGCACATCTTCCGCCAGATGCAGGATTTCACCCGGCATGGTGGCCGAGAAAAGCAGATTCTGCCGCTTTGCGGGCAGAAACTTTAAAATGCGCCGGATGTCGGGCAGAAAACCCATATCAAACATGTGATCCCCTTCGTCAAGGATCAGGTGTTCAACTCCTGAAAGGTTGAAGGTCCTGTCGCGCAAATGATCAAGCAGGCGGCCGGGGCAGGCCACTACAATATCAACACCGGCTCGGAGTTTTTTAGCCTGGGCCGGCTTGCCTACCCCGCCATATACAGCCAGGCTGCGAAGTCCCGTCTGCCGTGCCAGCCGGGTGATTTCGCCGTGTATCTGCTCTGCCAGTTCCCGGGTAGGGGCCACAATAAGGGTCCGGATCTTACGGCGCTGACCTTTAAGCATACGCTGTAGGATTGGCAGAACAAAGGCTGCTGTCTTGCCGGTGCCGGTCTGGGCCAGGCCCAGGATGTCACGGCCTTCCAGGATTTCGGGGATCGCTTTTTCCTGGATTGGTGTCGGTATTTCATAATTGCAGGCTCGAATACCTGCAGTGATTTTCGCATGAAAATCAAAGTGGTTAAAAGTCATTTTTTTCTCTCAATAGATATTTACGTGGTAGAGCCGCAGCAGTTTTGATTTCTGTTGTTAAACAGATACCACCTGCAGAACGGCAACAATATAAGCTGGTTCTGCCACAGATTTTAATTTTTGGCTGAATAGAGAAAGCCATAAAGCGGACACGAAGGTCGGCCCAGTATGATCTCTGCTGCCCAATTGTAAGTGATCAGCAGAAACTAAAATAACGGCTTCTAATCTTTCGGAAAAAATATCGGAAGGAAAGAATGACGTATGAAGAATTCGCCAGGCACTTAGTGCACATACCTTTTGTCAGGTGCAGGGCAAGTATACCTGAATTCGGGCTTTATGCAACATAATAATCCACCGCATCAGGCCGGATCATGACTACTCAAAGGATTAAAGAGGTTTTGCGGCGCAAATACGCTTGGTTATCTTTTGATAGTGCAGTCCATAAATGGCAAGTTCAACCGCAATGGGCAGGGCCATCCGTTTCTTTACAAAGGTCTTTAGCAGCAGTTTCCAGTAGTGAAACCTGGCTTCTGACAGGATGCCGACCCGCCAGGCGCTCCTGAAAAAGGCAATAATATCCTGCTTCTGGATTCTGGTTTTCACCGTCGGCCTATAGTTTTCAAGAAAAGTATTAATTCTCTGGTAATACAGCTTATGTGCATAGATCGAGGCAAGAATCTTCCTGTAGCCTTCGTTGAGGGTTGCCATCCCCATTCTGGGCATGAAATTCAGGACGCCATCCGTGTTCTCCCCGGTAGCTTGCCCTAGAAGTCTTCCCTCCTCCTTTAACCGGTACCAGAGACGGGTTTGGGGAAGTGCTGTCAGCACCCCCACCATTGCGGTAACCACCCCGATCTGCTGGATAAAGTTGATCTGCGTATCGAATATTGCTTCGGTATCATTGTCAAAACCAACGATGAAGCCCCCCATGACCTGCATGCCGTGCCTATGAATAGTCTGGACTGCCCTGACCAGGTCCCGTGAGCTATTCTGGAACTTACCGCACTCTTTAAGGCTTTCCTTGTCAGGCGTTTCAAGGCCCAGAAATACCTTGAAAAAATTGGCCCTGCTCATCATTTGCATCAGGTCCTCATCATTGGCAAGGTCAGTGCTGGCTTCGGTAAGCAGACTAAAGGGGTATTTATGATCCTTCTGCCATTCCAGCAGTACAGGCAGCATTTTTTTCACTTCGCCCTTGTTGCCGATGAAATTATCATCAACAATGAAGACTGATTTTCGCCAGCCCGTATCAAAAAGTGCCTGGAATTCTTTTTTCATCTGTTCCGGGGTCTTGCATCTCGGGGTCCTGCCGTTCATAATGACGATATCGCAGAACTCGCAGTTATACGGGCACCCCCTGGAGTACTGTATTGCCAGTGTCGCATAGTCATCAATGTTGATGAGCGACCAGAGAGGGGTTGGTGTTTGAGTTATATCAGGACGTTCGTCAGAAGTATAGACTTTCCTGAGTTGTCCTTTCCCAAGGTCATGGATAAAAAGAGGCAGCGTCACTTCTGCTTCATTCAAGACAAAGTGATCCACACCGGTAAACTCTTCATGCTGAGTGGTGAAGGCAGGCCCCCCGGCAACAATTTTCCTACCATAGGCCCTGCATCGGTCAATTACTTCCTGGGCGCTTCTTTTCTGGACGATCATAGCACTCAGAAAGATCATGTCTGCCCATTCAATATGCTCATCTTTCAGGGGCTCAACATTCAGGTCCACAAGCTTTTTCTGCCATTCTCCTGGCAGCATCGCTCCAACGGTCAACAACCCCAGGGGAGGAAAGGCCGCCTTTTTTGAAATAAACTTTAAAACATGCTTGAAACTCCAGAAAGTATCAGGATATTCAGGATAAACAAATAAGACCTTCATTTTCATAACCTAAAAAAACTTTTACCTGGCTAACCCTTTTAACTGGTCAGGTCAGTGCGGATGGGGCACGGGAGAGCTGAACATCGGGAAAGTGCTTATACCTTTGCATAATACATGAAAGCCTCCAGTGAGAATTCTGATTCTCAGGAGGCTTTCTATGGCAACTTAAAAATAAATTCCCTGATCACAGGAGACTCCGGGTA
>JAFDCT010000056.1 GCA_019312695.1 Deltaproteobacteria bacterium
AGGCACTTACCGGTTTGCAGCTTGCCGATTTGCTGCGTTCCTTTACCTATTACCTTGAAGAGAATCTGGACCAATCCTCCTTCAGAAACCTGGTGAATAGAAAAAGGTCTGCGCAGTAATGGATCCAGGTTTTCACCGGCCCGGACCATGATAAACTGTCCAGCTCTTGCGGCAGCAGCAATATCCGGGGCCTTAACAGTGAACCGATATATATCATCCATAAACTTTTCGGTGCGGACAATTTCCGCCTTTTGCTGATAAATCTGCATAGCCTGATTTTTCAAGGGGTCAGAATTTAAGGAAAAATTATATATATATCAGGTAAATCAACAACTAGACCTTTGCGTCCTAGCTCATCTCGTGGTACTTTCTTTAGGGCAGCGCACCTTTGTCATTTTTTCTCGCTGCTGAGACACCATGATAATGGTTTACTCTTTACCATATTAACTACAAAAAACGAATAATTATGCTCGCAGTTCTTATTATTGTTTTCTCGCTGGTTGTTGGGGTAGTTGTGGGCAGTTTTTTAAATGTCGTTATCACCAGGCTGCCGGCAGAAAATGAATCCATTGTCTTCCCTGCTTCCAGGTGCCCTAAATGTTTGCAGCCCATTAAGTGGTATGACAATATACCCATAATAAGTTTTATTCTGCTCAAACAAAAATGCCGCAGCTGTGGAGCACCAATTTCCTGGCAATACCCCCTGGTTGAACTTATCATGGCACTTCTTTCCCTTGCCCTGTTATTCAAGTTCGGCCTCACCTATGCTCTGCCGATATATTTCTTCTTCACTGCTGCCCTGCTTGTCATCATTGTTATAGACTTCTATCACAAAATCATCCCTGATATTATAAGTCTGCCGGGTATCGTACTCGGTTTTGCCTGTTCGTTCATCAACCCCGTAATAACCTGGCAGCAATCAGTTATAGGCCTGCTGGTTGGAGGCGGGGTTCTTTATGCGGTGGCAGCAGGCTATTATCTTTTCACCAGGCGGGAAGGTATGGGAGGCGGTGACATCAAACTCCTTGCCATGATCGGCGCCTTTTTGGGATGGCAGAGTCTGCCTTTTGTTGTTTTCGGCAGTTCAATTCTTGGAGCTCTCGTCGGCATAGGCGCCATGGCAAAACAGAAAAAAGGTGGCAAGACGATGATTCCCTACGGTCCCTTTCTTTCTGTTGCGGCCCTGCTCTATATGTTTTACAGGGAGATTATAGATTATTACCTGATGCTTTATTTTCTAGGATCAACACAGTATTAACAAAGATATATATGTCGCAAAATGGCCTCATACTGCTCTATAGGGTAACGGGTAAGGCAAGACGACCCCAGGGTTAGGCCTGGGAAAGGAAGAAAATCAAACACCCTTACCCAAAGGTCGTTAAGACCAGAAAAGGTATCGAATTTTAACTCCCTGCTCAAACTTAACTGAAAAGAAAATTATCAATGACTACAAGTCGTTTTGTCGCAGATAAGCAATTTGCAGATCATCCGAAATTTCCCCCGGCTTCAAAATAGCGGTCCTGGTCACAGGCAAAGATGCAGCGACGGTCAGCGTCAGCCAGCTGATCATTGCGCCAGGCATTGCATTACCAAACAAGCGGTTAAAGGCTTTTGAAAAGCATTATTACCTATAAAATTTACGAAATGTTTTAAATGGTCTGTGTCAGGGCAGGGCAAGTTCTGTTTGAAAATTAATTGTTTCAAGAGGGGTACTGCTCTCTAAAGACTGGCCAATCTCCTTACCAAAACGGTAAGCCTCCTCCATTTGCTCATTTGAGTGGCCAAAGCGTGTATAATATTTACTGAGGAAGCTTGAACGTTCCGGACTTCTCCCGGCAATTTTAAAAAAAACTCCAATAGTACGCCACGGCTCAGGGTTTGGATGGGAAAACGCCATGATATTGGCGATTTGAGCCCCGCACTGTAAAAGTTTACGGCGCAACCCCCACCAGTGTTGTTTCCAATAGCCCCGGCAGGAGATAAGCGGCAGTACCTTGCGGTCCTTTAGTACATATTTGCCATCCCTGTCCAGAAAAGACAGGATCGGGCCGCTTGGATTATAGGACCAAGTCGGACCAGCCAAAATAACAAGATCATACTCTCTGCTGCATTTGGCCGATAGTTCACGAATAGGGACACGTTTACGAAAAAAGGTGGCGAACATCATCAGGTAGGTACGCAGGATAGAGCCGACAGGAAAACGCAGGTGCTTGACCGGTCTTAATTTTTCAAAAAAAACCTCTATGCCCTGTTCCTTCAATCCTGCAGCAAGCCGATTGATCAAAACTCCTGTCTGGCCGCTGAAGGAATAATAGATCAAAAGAACCTGCTTATTTTTTTTTTGACTGGCCGACTGTATTTTCTTCCTTTCTGCCATTAATGGTCTATTTCTGCCTCATTGGCCCACATGGAATCAGACAATGCGGATAGGTATTACGCCGCTAACCAGATGATTTTGTCTGGCCCTGCTGCCGTCAGAACACTTTTTTACGATTACAGCATATTTGCACAAAAAAAGCCCCTGAATTATTTTTCAGGGGCTTAGGCATAACAAAGGTTAAAAAGATATTCAAGACATCAATCAGGAAACCATTTTTTCCTCTTTCACATCCAGAGCAATCTTATACAGGATAGTAAGGATAAAGAATCCGGTAGCCCAGACACCAAGAGTGATCATGATCTCCTGGAAGGATGGATGATAGGCGGTGATCTGTTCTAAGGGGCTCGGAACAAATCCACCGATGACCAGGCCGATGCCCTTATCTATCCAGAGGGAGATAAATAGCAGTATGCAGGCAATAGCCAGGGTATCCTCCCTTTTTCGTGTGGCAGGAACAAGCAGCATAATGATGGCAATGATACCGAAGATGGTTGAGACCCTCATCCAAGGCACCAGCTGCCCCTGCCCGTGCAGACCAAAGAAAAGATAATCCAGCGTATGCATATGGCCGGGAATATTGCTGTAATAGGCGGTGAAGAACTCAAGCAGGACAAAGAAAACGTTAATCAGGGCTGCGTATGTCACGATGGTTACCAGCTTCTGGATGGCCTCCTGGCCGGCATCAAATTTTGTTACTTTTTTGATGATGAGACAGAGCAGGATCAGAAGAGCCGGACCTCCGGCAAAAGCCGAGGCCAGAAAGCGGGGAGCCAAGATTGCGGTGAGCCAGAAGTGGCGGCCCGGCAGGCCAGCGTACAGAAAGGCTGTTACTGTATGAATACTGACTGCCCAGGGTATGGATATGTAGATGAAGGGCTTAATCCACTTGGGTGGCGCCACTTCCTTTTTCTCGGCATTAAGAACAACCCAGCCTACAAATATATTCAGGAAGAGATAGACGTTTAGTACAATCATATCCCAGAACAGAATGGAGTTGGGTGTCGGATGCAGAAGCACATTTAAGGCCCTTGTAGGCTGTCCCAGGTCAGCGAGGATAAACATCAAACACATCGACACTGAAGCAACGGCCAGAAACTCACCCAGAATAGTGATCTTGCCGAAGGTCTTATAGTTATGCAG
>JAFDCT010000057.1 GCA_019312695.1 Deltaproteobacteria bacterium
AAAGTATCCACTACTTTACCTATTATCATTGCTTCGGCCAGACAAAATATCCATTACCCGTTGAACCAGTGGTGGGTGGCTGTAATGGATGGCAGCGAACCAGGGATGCGGATGCAGGTTAGCCAGGTTGTCCTTACCCAATTTTATGAGGGCCTTAGCCAGAGGGCCTGGCGACCGTGTCAATTCTACAGCAAAATTATCCGCCTCGACTTCATGCCGACGTGAAATGTAAGCCATAAAGGGTTTTATGGGAAACAGTACCAGAGAACCTATAAAGGCGACGAGCAGAAGCTTGCTGTGCATGCTCGGTATGTCAAGCCTGAAAAGCTCGGCGAGATCATCCCCGGCGGTCAGCCTGTAGGCTGCATAAAATGCGAGCAGGGCGAATACCTGACTTATAACCAGCATTTTCAGGATATGCTTCTTTTTCCAATGTCCGGCTTCATGGGCCAGAATGGCAATTATTTCGTCACCTTCATGATTGGCCAGCAGGGTGTCAAACAGAACGATTCTCTTAACATGGCCGATGCCGGTGAAATAGGCGTTGCTATGACTGGACCTTTTGGAAGCATCCATAGTGAAAACCCTGTTTATCTTGAGACCTATACGGGACATGACTTCCTTGATGCGTTCTTCCAGGGTATCGTTTTCAATGGGACTGAATTTGTTAAATAGGGGCTCAATTACATAGGGTGACACATAAAGCAGAAATATACTGAAGAGCAGGACAAAAACCCAGCCTGCCAGCCACCATATGTGAGGCAGAGCCAGAATAAGCCATAAGATCATGTAAAATATAAACCCCAGGAGCAGGGTATTTATAAGCAAAGACTTTAAAAGGTCCTTGATCCAGAGGCCGATTGTCTGGTTTGAAAAACCAAACCGTTTTTCAAGTGAAAAGGTATTATAGAGTGAAAATGGGATCTTTATGAGTGTTTCTGCATAGATCAGGACCCCAAAAAACATAACGCCGGCAATAACCGGCGGCCAGTTTTGAGCTGCTATTTGATTGTTGAGCCAGTTGAGTAGGCCGCCAAAAACAAATATGAGGGTAATTCCTATTGAAACGAAAGCTTCTATCCTCCCAACCCGGCCGTGGGCCACAGTATAATCACTCATTTTTCGTAGTGTAGCAGCATCGACATACTCCTCAAATCCTGGCGGCACTTCCCCCCCGTGCTGTGCCAGATGTTTCAGGTTAAGCTGGAGAAGAATCTGCTCTGCTGCCTCAATAATGAGGTAAAAAATCAGCACGGCAACGAATAGATATTCCAAGGGCGTTAAAATCCTTTTTCTAGTAGATATTTCATCTTTGCGTAAATGTTATTATTATCTGCGTTTAAATACGGGTGGCAGAAAATAAAATTGGTTTTTACTCTGGTAGTAACTGAATACCGGAATCATCCAGCAACTTCAAGCTCTAATCGAGGCTGACTAACTGGTTAATCCTGTCATGGAATTATATAAGTCAAGGCTGCGCCGCTCACTCAAGGACCCTAAAGAATTCACCCTGACCTTTGAGCTTGTTCCAGGCAGGGGCGGTCGGACCCAGGAAATCAACAGGATCGTCAACCTGGCAAAAGATATTGCTGCCGACGGACGTTTTCAGGCTCTCAGCATTACAGAAAACGCCGGCGGGCAGCCTGCCCTGTCACCGGAAACCTTAGGAACAGAAATTCAGGCCATGGGTTCCGAGGTAATAATCCATCTCTCCTGTAAGGATAAGAACAGGAACGAGATGGAGTCGTTGCTTTTTGGCTGGGACAGGCATAATCTTCACAACCTGCTGATTATTGCCGGAGATTTTCCGAAAGAGGGCTATTGCGGTTACCCCAAGCCTGTGTTTGACCTTGATACAATCCATGTCCTTGATATGATCTCCAGCATCAATAAAAAAGGACAGCTCCAGGAAAAAAAGAGTATTGCCTCAGCTGAACATGGCCCCAGTATTCCATTTCTGAAAGGCGTGGTCGTTTCACCCTTTAAGATGCTGGAGGCTGAGCTGGTTATGCAATATTATAAACTGCACCGAAAGATTTCTGCCGGTGCTGATTTTGTCATAACCCAGTTGGGGTATGAGGCCAGAAAATTTCATGAACTCCTGCAGTATATGAAGCAGCATCAACTCAATATCCCGGTCCTTGGCAATGTCTTTATCCCGAGTCTGAAGGTAGTAGAACTGATGCATGAGGGTAAACTTCCGGGCTGTCTCATCCCGGACTCCTTGTATGAACAGATCCAATGGGAGGCACGCACCGTTGACAAAGGTAAGAAAGCCCGTCTGGTCCGGGCAGCAAAACTTCTTGCTGTCTTAAAAGGTCTCGGCTACGACGGGGCACATATAGGCGGACCGGCCCTTACCTTTTCGGATCTTGATTTTGTTCTCAACACGGCAGAAAAAATGGAGGCCGACTGGCAGAGTCTTATTCCGGACCTGGCATTTTGCCCCGCGGATGCATTTCACCATTATGAAAAAGACCATGCAACAGGCCTCAATACAGAAAAAGAAACCCCAAGGCCTGTCAGAAGCCCCCCCTGGATTTCTGCTTATTCTTTTTCTCACTGGGTGCATAAAGTTGCATTTGAACCCGACGGCGCCCTTTATGATATTTGTAGAAAAACATGTCTGCGGCTGGATGAGACACGGCTGCGCGGCCCCCTGACTACCTTTGAATATATAACCAAGGCAGCACTTTTCGGATGCCAGAACTGTGGTGACTGCACTCTGGAAAGGCTGGCATTTCTCTGTCCCCAGTCACGCTGTGCCAAATACTTACTCAACGGTCCCTGCGGGGGCAGCCACAAGGGCTGGTGCGAAGTGTACCCGGGCAGGAAAAGCTGTGTTTATGTTCTGGCCTATAACCGTCTCAAACCTTATGGGCTAGAGAAAAAATTCACAAGCGGTTTCATTCCTCCGAGGAACTGGTACCTGAATAACACTTCTTCATGGGTAAATTTATATCGTCGAGCTGATAATTTTAGCACATCACAAACCTCAGCCGACTTCTGCAAAAAAAAATAAGTTGTCGGCATCGCAAAACCAGATGCGGACAGGTATTTCGACTGTAATTCATTGATATTACTTGGCCATGTTACCCACCTCTGAATTTTTTATGTATGTAGCCAATTGATAGATTGAACATTCCGGAAAAGTGGTTATAGTGTCTCTTTTTTAAAAGATGTAGCATATGGTCACACCCTGTTGAAAAATGGATCAAATAGAAAGAGACAGACCAAAAGATGAATGTGGAGTCTGTGGTATTTTCGGCCACCAAGATGCAGCCAGGCTCACGTATTTCGGGCTTTATGCCCTGCAGCATCGCGGTCAGGAAAGTACCGGCATAGTCACCTCGGATGGCAGTAAGATATCGCAGCACAAGGCGATGGGATTGGTACCCGAGGTCTTTACTGAAAAAATCCTGCAGGATCTCATAGGTCACCTGGCGGTCGGCCATGTCCGCTATTCAACCACCGGCGCCTCTCATTTGTTGAACGCCCAGCCCTTTTCTGTTACGCACAAGGGCGGCACGCTGGCAGTCGCCCATAACGGCAACCTGGTAAACACCAGAGCTCTGCGTGATGAACTGGAAAGTTACGGCTCGATTTTCCAGACAACCATGGATACCGAGGTTATTGTCCATCTCCTGGTCCGAAATTCGCCAAAAGGTCTTGAAGAAGCCATAACCGAAA
>JAFDCT010000058.1 GCA_019312695.1 Deltaproteobacteria bacterium
GCCGGTATCCCGCATTTCGGCCTGGAAGAAAGCAGGGCTTTGGCGCAGTTTATTGCTGAAAAGATCATTCTCCCTTTCAGGAAAGAAAATCCCTGATTCCGCAAGAAAACTTGTCAACTATTCCCTAGAACTAATTATTAATGTGGCTCTAAATTATTTTCATCTTGTCATCTCGAACGGCCGTCAGGCCGGAGAGATCTTAAAGATTTCTCACATCCGTTCGAAATGACACTGTAAATGACTCGGACTTTTGATAAGACTTCAACATTATTTACCGAAGCGACTTGTCAAATTAGTTAAATTGTGCAACCGGCACAGACAATTCCCGGTACCTGAAAATGGTAAAGAGCCACGATTATTAATTATCAAAAATTTATATTGATCGTTAACCTTATATTGATAATGTGTATTGTTGGAACTATGGAAAAACTTGCTGACATTGCCGGAGTCATTCTTGCCGGCGGACGCAGCAGCCGCTTCGGCTCCAACAAGGCCCTGACGCTGATAGACGGCAAGCCGCTGATCCGGCATGTTGCCGACCTGATGGCAGGCCTGTTCCAGGAATGTCTGCTTGTAACAAATACTCCGGAAGAATATGAATTCCTCTCCCTGCCGATGACGCATGACCGGTATCAGGACTGTGGCCCGCTTGCCGGCATACATGCGGCCCTTTTGGAAATAAACAAGGAACGCGCCTTTGTTGTTGCCTGCGATATGCCCAATTTATCCCGAGAACTTATCCGGTATATATGCAGTATCAACGAACAGGAATACGATGTGATAATTCCCTGGTTGGAAAAAGGCCAGGAACCTCTTTTCGGGATTTATCATAAAAATTCCCTTCCGGTTATAGAATCTTTTCTACAGCAAAAAGATTTCCAGATAATAAAAGCATTTGAAGGTTTAAAGGTGCGTCGGGTGAGTGAGAAGGAAGTGCGTTCCATAACCGGCAGCCTTAACTGCTTTAAGAATATCAACCGGCCGACGGACCTCTAAAGCTGTTCAGCAGACCATCGGTTCTTCGTCGTTCAAGTCGGTTATAGTCGGCTTCTCACCGCAGATCAGGCAGTTTTTCTGTTTACTGATTGTGATCTTATTGAACTCCATGGTTTTTGCATCAAATGTTAAGAGTACGTTGGTCAGCAGCTCACCGATACCAAGGACATACTTCAACGCCTCTGCAGCCTGGATGGTGCCGAGCATACCGGCGACCGCTCCCAGTATACCGGCCTGGGAACAGGTCGGCACAGCATCCTGCGGCGGCGGCTTGGTGAAAATACATCTATAGCAGGCGGATTTGCCGGGGAGAATTGTCATGGTCTGGCCGTCAAAACGTAATACACCCCCGTGCGAAAAGGGGATGTTTGCAAAAATGCAGGCATCGTTTATCAGGAACTTTGTGGGGAAATTATCGGAGCCGTCTATAATAAAATCATACCCCTTGATAATCTCGCGGATATTGTCACCACTCAAACTTTCAAGGTGGGGTCTGACCATGACATCAGGGTTGATCGCCCGCATTTTTTCTGCAGCAGACTCAACCTTTGTCCTGTTTATGTCATTGGTGGTGTGGGCTATCTGGCGCTGCAGGTTGGAGAGCTCCACCTCGTCATAATCTGCAATCCCGATGGTGCCGACTCCTGCAGCGGCAAGATACAGTGCTGCCGGGGAACCCAGGCCGCCCGCCCCGATGATTAAGATTTTTGCCTTAAGAAGCCTCTCCTGCCCCTTAAGACCCATCTCAGGTAAAACAATATTCCTGCTGTACCTTTCCAGCTGTGAGTCAGTAAAATCAGTCATCCGTCATAACTCCGAACTTTTCCTTATGGTTTCTTTAAGAAACTTGCAACTTTATGAGTTTATCATAACAACTGAAGGATTTGAAACAATAGCGAAAGGGTCATAAATGAAAGCATCAATCCCAGTCCGACCAGGGCAGCCGTGAGCTCAGGGGCAAGACCGGCAAGCAGGGCCAAGGCTCCTGCCGTCACCATGGGCGGCATACCGGCCTCAAATACGGAAACCTTTGCTGCCAGAGAGTGCTGGTTAAGCATCAGGCATATGCAAGTTGCTGCCAGCGGCGCGGCAACAAGCTTGATTGCAAGCCCCACACCAAATGGTGTCCAGTTACCCGGGGCCAGTTTGAGCTTGATCTGCAGCCCGATTGCCACCATTACCACAGGCACGAGAGAGGCGGCGATCCCCTCCAGAACAGCCGTTAAAACAGCCGGGTAGGGAATCGACATGGTCAGCAGACCGATTACCAGGGCAATGAATGGCGGAAAGAGACAGATACGTTTTAATATGCCGGCCGGCGTCGGCTTCTCGCTGCCGCTGTAGACAGCAAGAATGATCGATCCGTAAGTAGTGAGGGCCAGAAAAGAGCCGAACTGGTCGTACAGGACTGCATAGGAAATTGCTTCCATCCCCCAGAATGCCTTAACCATAGGTATGCCGAAAAAGGAGGTGTTTCCCAGGGGTACCACCAGAAGCAGTGTTCCGGTAATTTCCCTGGGCCACCTGAGTAAAGTGGAAGCTGCCAGCACCAGCAGTGCAGAAACCACAAGCATGGCCCACGGCATCAGGACCGGCACCAGCAAGGTTTTTGAAAAGGTGAGGCGGGGCACCTGCACCAGGATCAGGGCGGGTAAAGAAATATAAATGATAAAGAGATTAAGGACCTGTGAAGCATTTTCAGGAAAAATTTTCACCCTGCTCAATGCCATGCCGAGGAGCAGCAGAAAAAAGATTATGATCAGGTTTTCCATAAGCCTGTCCTTAATCTGCCGCGTCAACCGGGCTGCAGAATTCCGAGTGTGTCTCCTTCCCGCAATACAGCACTGCCTTCACAGTATTCATGTCCCAGACAGGTATACCTGTCATTATCCAGAAAACGAATAATTCGCATGATTAAATCATAAAATTGTTGAAGAATATTGTACTTCGCTCACACAGAGTATACTATATTAGAAAACGCAACATGGAACAAAAATATCAGACATTGAAAGA
>JAFDCT010000059.1 GCA_019312695.1 Deltaproteobacteria bacterium
AACAGGTCCTTGCAGCCTTCAGCCAACCGGCAGAGACTGCTGCTGATTCCGCTGTCAAGACCGTGGCCATTTATGCCTTGCTCTGCCAGGTCAAAAAAGCCTATATAAAAATACCACCCGTATATTATTGCGGCAGGCTCAAACCTGCAGAAGCCGTAAAAGGCATACTCAGGAGGCGTAATGCAGCCAGAGAAGAATTTGTTAAAACTCTCGCCTCTGTCTTGCTAAAGGCTGACCGGCAACAGGCACCCGCGCCTGAAGAAGAAACCGCGGCACAAAAGCAAACGTCAGTTTTATCAAGTGAAGAAGGAACAGCCATGCTCCTCTCTGCTGCAAATAAGTCTGTGAATAATATTGCCCCGGAAAAACAGGATGCCGCCCGGTTTCTGACCCTGGAGGGTCCTGCTGCGGATTTGCCGCAACCGCTGCGGAATCTTGCCGAGGAAATTGTCGCCGACCTTGGTCACATTCCCGCTGACTATATTTCAGCCGCCCAGGGCATTGCCGGCCAAGGTCCTCTCCCCTTTCAGTCTCCACCCAATTCGGCCGGGGAATGCCTTGTTGCACCGTTAACCTATGACGAATGGGATTTCAGACGTAACGGCTTCAGAAAAGACTGGTGCCTGCTCCTTGAAAAAAAAGTGCAGCCGGTAAAGGGCACATTTATTGACACGACTTTCGATAAATACCAGGGATTACTGCGCCAGCTTAAAAAGCAGTTTGAAATGCTACGCAGCAAAGAGCGCTTTATAAAGCGCCAGCGGTTCGGTGATGACATTGATCTTGATGCTCTGATCGACTCCATTGCAGATACCCGGGCCGGCAAGGCTGCCTCCGAACGGTTGTTTATCCGTTTGCAGCGTGATGAACGGGATATTGCCGTCCTCTTCCTGGTCGATATGTCATCCTCCACCGAAGGCTGGATCAATCAGGCCCTGAAGGAGGCGCTCATACTCATGGGAGAGGCCCTCCACGTGCTGGGCGACCGTTTTGCCATTTACGGCTTTTCAGGCATGCGGCGGCTGCGGACGGATTTCTATCATGTCAAAGATTTTGCTGAACCTTACAATCAGCAGGTAAAGGAACGCATAGCTGCCATCGGGCCCCAGGAGTATACCCGCATGGGGCCGCCGCTGCGCCATGCCATCAGGCTGCTGCAGGATGTTAAAGCAAAGATAAGGCTGCTTGTCACACTTTCAGACGGCAAGCCTGAAGATTATGATGACTACAAGGGAGAATATGCCATTGAAGATACCCGCCATGCCCTGATCGAGGCTAAAGCCGCAGGTATCCATCCTTTTTGTATTACCATTGATAAAAAAGCCCATGACTATATTGGACACATGTACGGTGAAGTGAACTATATCTTTGTGGATGAGGTGCGTAAACTGCCACTAAGACTGCCTGAAATATACCGGGTCCTGACGACCTGAAGATGGCGGAACGCTTTCATTGTTTTATTCCGGCCCGACGACTGTTTTTATGTAAATATTTGACTCCATGAAAATTTTTTTATTTTTTTGACAGTTATCCTCTTTGGGTCATATGAAACTTGATTGATCTCTTTCCCGTCAAGCCAGCCGTTTGCGACTGAGGTAATTCCCGGCTGCCCTGCCAGGGCTGCCTTTCCTACATCGTATCAACTCACAATAAACGTTGCACGATCAATAGATTGCTCAGAGGCTTGACTGCTGAACACTTGCACATTAAGCAGCGTGATAAGCAGCACAAGCAGAATAAATACTTGCCATCTCATTCTCTCTCCTTTTCTGTCTGAAATTTTCAGATCATGTTTTGCACGGCGCAGCTGATAAGATGTGTCGCTGCAGACATCCCGATCAGTACTGCTATGGTCACAGGTGTTCTTTTTATTTTTTAGTCCTCCCAAGCTTGGTTCAGTTGCAGATAAAATTTTCTGTCCTGGGAATAATTGTAATTCGCAGCTGTAAAGGAGGAATAAAGCTAAGGTAAAGTTTCGGTAAAGCTGGAATGCGGATGCATCAGGCAGGCAGAGAAAACCAAACCAGCGTTTCCCCGCTTCGGCTCTCGGCTCCCACTTTTCCGCCGTGGGCTTCAATCAATTCCCTGACAATGGCCAAGCCGATACCCGCGCCGCCGCCATCCCGTGACCTTGACCTGTCGGCCCGGAAGAACCGTTCAAAAATAAAAGGCAGGTCAGATTCAGGGATACCGGGTCCGCTGTTAACGATGGAAAATTTGACCGCGCCCCGATCAGGCTGGGTACTGATAGCAATCCTGCCGTTATCCGGTGTATATTTCCAACCATTTTCCACCAGATTTCGTATGGCCTGAAGCAGTTTATCCCTATCAGCCATGACAAACTCAGCCCCGGGACCAATGCTTTTTTCTACTGAAATATTTTTCTCCTGGAAAGGGAGGCGGTAAAGGGAAAGTATCTGATCGACGATCTCAGCAAGTGAAAGTTTCTCGCGCTTCAGATAGACCCGGGCAGCATCGGCCCGGGCCAGCTGCTGCAGATTTTCCACTAGGCTGACCAGCCGCATTATTTCCTGCTGCAGCATAGTGAAGGTTTCCTGAGAAGGGGGCAGCACCCTGTCATTCAAGGCCTCAAGATAGCCCCGCAAGTTTGTCAGCGGTGTCCGCAGTTCATGGGCCACATCTGCAACCATGGTCTTCCGCAGCTGTTCAACCTGTTCCAGACTGTCAGCCATGCGGTTGAAGGCGACGCCCAGTTCTCCGACCTCATCCTGTGAGATAACATCCACGCGGGCTGAAAAATTCCCGGCCGCAACCTCTCTTGTTATGGTATGCATCTGAGACAGAGGCTGCAGAACCCTGCGGATGAGAAAATAACTTATCAGAAATGCCAGGGCAAGTGCTGCCACCGTTGCCCACAGCAGGTAGCGATGGACAGCAGTCAGGAACATCTGATGGATGTCATTTGGCGACACCTCGTATTTGTCCATGAGCGCCATGAAGTAGCCTGCTGCCAGTTGATCGATAGCCAGCCACACCACCAGGATGATGATCCCGATCACCGGCACGATATTGATCAGGAGCAATTTCCAGAGCAACCGCTGTTTCATGGTCCCTCTCCTGTAACATCTTCGCTGAATCTGTAGCCAAAACCGCGGACTGTCTCAATATATTGGGGCTCTGCTGGATCCTGCTCGATCTTCTGCCTGAGCTTGCCGATGTGCACATCAATAACCCGATCGACAACCACTTCTCCGTGTTGATAGAATTTATCGAGTAATTCTGAACGGCTGAATACCCTTCCCGGGGAGCGCATCAGGGTATACAGCAGTTTGTATTCAAAAGAGGTGAGAGAAAGCGTCTTGCCGTGCAGGGTAACCTTGAGCTTCTCCGCATCTAGGACCAGCCCTGCCTGTGAAAGAATTTTGCTTTTTTCTGCTTGTGCCGGCCTGGCCCGGCGCAGAATGGCCTTGACCCGTTCCAGCAGTTCCCTGGGACTGAAAGGTTTTACCACATAATCATCTGCCCCCAGGGTTAAACCGAGGACCCGGTCGATTTCCTCCTCTCTCGCTGTCAGCATCAAAACAGGGACATCGGAGAAACTCCGCAGCCTGCGGCAAACCTCCCAGCCATCAATTTCCGGCAGCATGATATCAAGAATGACAAACCCCGGCTCGGAATTCTTGATTATTTTCAAGGCCTCTTGCCCGTCATATGCCTGAATTGTCCTAAACCCTTCCTTCTCCAGATAAGTCTTTATCAGGGCTGAAGTATTTCTGTCATCTTCAACGATCAGGACGGGTCCGGCCCTTTCAGTGTGTATCATCTACTTTTCCCCCAATGCAAAACCTGCTCCTATTCCTCTTCAAGGGCCTGGACCAGAAGCCCTTCAGGGAGCTCCTTCTGGGCCTTGACTCCCAGTTGCCGTAATTCAAGTGACCGCCGGATCAGATTGCCCCTGCCGTCTGTTAAGCGATTACGGGCAGTATGATAGGATTCCCTGGCCTTGTCGATCTTCTGGCCGACCTCATCCAGGGCTTCAACAAAACCGACGAATTTATCATAGAGATCGCCGGCCTTCTTGGCAATGACCAGGGCATTTTTGTTCTGATCCTCGTAGCGCCAGATATTGTTAATGATACGAAGTGTTGCCAGCAGTGTTGAAGGGCTGACCAGCATGATATTTTTGTCAAAGGCTTCGTTGAATAACCCCTGTTCAGATTCTATGGCAGTCCAGAACGCCCCCTCGATGGGCAGGAACATCAGGACAAAATCAAGGGTTTTGACGCCTTCCAGTTCCTCATACCGTTTTTCGCTTAACGTTTTTATGTGGGTCCTGATCGAGAGAAGGTGCTCTTTCAACCTTTTCTCCCTTTTTTCCTCTGTATCTGCCGTGCAGTATTTTTCATAGGCTGTCAGGGAAACCTTGGAATCAATTACAATATCCTTTCCTTCAGGCAGATGCACAATGACATCGGGGTGCCGTCGCTGTCCAGCCTCGCTGGCATACATGGTCTGCACCTCATACTCCCTGCCCTTCTGCAGCCCGGACTCCTCCAGAACCCTTTCCAGTATCATCTCGCCCCAGGAGCCGCGTGTTTTGCTCTGACCTTTCAGGGCATTGGTGAGGTTGACCGCATCCTCGCTGATCCGTTCATTTAGTGTTTTCAAATGAACGATTTCATGTAACAGCGAGATTCTGTCTTTTGACTCCTTGTCGTAAACATCTTCCA
>JAFDCT010000060.1 GCA_019312695.1 Deltaproteobacteria bacterium
ATCTTGCTTCTATTGACAAAAAAATACTATCGACTGACAAGAGTATTTTAGAGAGTATTTTATGTGTTAGGGGTTGTAAAAAATCTACTTCTTTAGTTGTATTTTTTTTAACAAATGACATTTCATAGCTTTTTTTTCTTTAGCTAAATTGATGTGGTAAATCAAACCTCCCTAAATCCATATACAAAAATATCACTAGAATGAATCATCAGTAAGGCTATCAACAAATAATCAGGCCGATCAACCATAGGCATGGTACAATCCACTCAAAATACTGAAAAAACAGCGCAACAGTCCAGCAGCCTGAAATTATGATCTTATGTAGCAGCAGGCGATGGCGGTTCATTCACATACATTCTGCTTTTGAGCAGCATAATTCCTCCGGCAACAATCAAACTGCCGCCAAGCCATGTTAATGGGTGCGGGACCTCACCCCAAAAAAAATAGCCATATATGACAGCCAGTACAACCGACGTATAGCTAGCAGAGGCAACTGCCGGAGCCCTGTCATGTTGATATGCCAAAGTCATGCACAATTGTCCTAGGCTGGCAAATAGGGCCACACATATTAAAAAAAGCCACTGTTTCGCGGCTGGCGGGACAAAATGTGACAGGCTCCATATACCCGAAAAAAAACAGGTCAGGGCTGTAAAATTAAATACAATTACCAGCGGATATTCCGTTGCGTTCAGGCGACGAACCGCAATATGCGCCAGGGCTGATGCTCCTGCAGCACCTATTGCCACCCAGGCCCCGATTGACCAGGTAACACCCGGCTTTAATATCAGGGCAACCCCGGCAAGTCCGCTCAGAATAGCAAACCAGCTGGCAACAGGGGTTTTTTCGTCCAGGATAACCGGGGCAAGCAGGGCAATTATCAGAGGCTGCGTTCTTCCCAGAAATATACATTCGGCAAGAGGTAAATGAGTCAAGGCATAAAAGAAGCCGGACATGGCTGTCATGCCAAATAGGGTGCGCAGCAGTAAGAGCTTTTTAGCTTTAACAATAAGGGGTCTTTGCCGTATTCGAACAATAACAAACAGTACAGGCAGGGAAAGAAGGCAACGCAGAAAAATCAGCTCAACCAACGGCAAAGACAGGCCGATCGCTTTGATAAAAGCTGACATGGTGGCAAAGCACCCTGATGCCAGCAGCATATATACAATACCCATGATAAAGAATTACTCGTTCAGGCGTCTTCTTTGCCGAACAGTTTCAAAAAGGATAATTCCAGCAGCTACGGATGCATTCAGAGAATCCAGTGAACTTTGCATCGGGATTGTAATATGCTGGTCGCACTGTTCGGCAACAAGCGGCCGCAACCCTTTCTCTTCACCACCTATCACAAGACATGTTGGCACGGTCAGATCCGCATCATATATAGTTTGGGCTGCATCCTTTGTTGTACCGAATATCCAAATACCATATTCCTTAAGCACTTTAAAACTGCTTACCAAATTGGTCACCATGCAGATATCTAAATGGTAAGCTGCTCCGGCAGACACCCTGATCACTGTTGCTGTTACTGCGGCACTCCTGTCTTTGGGTAAAATTATGCCGTTGACGCCGGCAGCCACTGCTGAACGGATTATGGCACCCAGGTTGTGAGGATCCTGAATAGAGTCAAGTGCAAGGATAAGCGGCGTTTCCGCAACACTTTTGAGTTTATCCAGCAATTCATCAAGGGTCATGATCGGCAGTCTGATTCTGGCCGCTATGGGCTGTGATCGTTCATGCTCGGAAAGTTTGCCATGTTTCTCAGCGTCTGTTCTCAAGCTGTCCGTAACTTCTCTCACCGGGATGGCCTTTTCCCTGGCTATTTCCAAAACCTGGTTCACCCGCTGCCCGGCGTGCCCCTTATCAACAATAATCTCCCGAATTGCCTGGGGACAAGTCTTTAAACCCTCCAGGACAGAATGGATTCCCCAGACAAACTCTGCCTGTGGCTGAGTAGTGAGGCGTGATTTTTTTCTGCGTATTCTTTTTCTGTTTTTATGTGCAGAAGGCTTTGACATCAGATTCAAAAAACAAGCTTGAGTGGGGCGCCGGACAGATCCCTTCTTTTTCTGCTTCTTTCGGCAATGATGACTGACTTGAGGATCTCAACAGCCTCGGCAATTGTATCATTGACTATGATGTAATCGTATTGGGTAATGCTTTTCATCTCCTGCTTGGCATTCTGCAGGCGTGTTGCAATAACCGCTTCCGTTTCTGTTGATCTGCCCGCCAATCTGCTGGCAAGTTCTTCCAGGGACGGAGGTGCAATAAAAATAAAAACGCCTTTCGCGCCCAGCTTTTTCCTAACCTGCCGGGCACCCTGGACATCTATATCGAGGATGAGGTCCAACCCCTGTTCGGTTGCGTCTGCAACCGCTCGACTGCTGGTGCCGTAGAGATTACCATGCACTTCGGCCCATTCAAGAAACAGATCCTGCTGCCGCATGTCGGCAAACATATCTTTGTCTATAAAAAAATAATCAACTCCTTCCTGCTCACCTGGCCTTGGGGCTCTGGTCGTATGCGAAACAGAAAAGGCAACATTAGCCATTTCCGCAATTATCTTCTTCAGTATCGTGGTTTTGCCTGTCCCTGAAGGGGCAGAAATTATGAACAGGTTACCGTTTTCCATAGTACTTTTAATACTCTTCAGATGTAATACTCTGCTGGGCTGTTGCCGGGGCAAAACGCTGTGTTATGGTTTCAGGCTGCACCGATGAAAGTACAACATGATTGCTGTCAAGAATGATTATGGAACGGGTTCTCCTGCCTTCCGTCACATCCAGGAGGCGATTGTTTCGCTTGGCCTCATCCTTTAACTTTTTCATGGGGGAAGAATGTGGATTCACCACAGCCACTATCCTGCTCGCAACGATAGAATTCCCAAATCCCACATTGATCATTCTGCCATCCATATCTTCTTTCTCCTACTCCAGGTTCTGGACCTGTTCACGTATTTTCTCAAGATCGTTTTTTATACCGACAGTCATGTGGGCCGTTTCGGCATTACTGATCTTTGAAGCAATTGTATTCACTTCCCGCAAAAATTCCTGCAGCAGGAAATCAAGTCGCCTGCCAACAGGTTCATCCAGTTCAAGAAAGCCTTCAAATTGTTCAACATGACTGCGAAGTCGGACTATTTCCTCACTTACATCTGTTTTGTCAACAAGGATAGCCACTTCCTGGGCCAATCGCAGTGGATCAATATCCACCCCGGATAGAAGAATG
This sequence comes from Deltaproteobacteria bacterium, assembly GCA_019312695.1. Lineage (GTDB taxonomy): Bacteria > Desulfobacterota > Desulfobulbia > Desulfobulbales > BM004 > BM004. The sequence goes on from JAFDCT010000060.1 coordinate 3,226, forward strand.
TCAAGACGTTCTTTTAAGCTGTTTTCCCTCATTTTAATTATCTGGGGCAGGGACTGCTCAATGAGATCTATCTTCTTCTGCAGACTGATCAAACGTGCAGAAAGGTCCTTCCGGAGTGTGTCTCCTTCACTCTGCCGCATTTTCAGGCATTCATTAAGAGCTCCAACTAGTGCCTCACTGAAAGCCGGCCAGAGTTCCTCCAGCATTTCTGCACCTGCTTCATCATCGAGAGGAGATATTATATCAGGGTATGATGCGAGCAAGGCCAGGTCCGGCTCTCCCGGAATCGAAAGTTCAGCCATTATCTCTTTCAGGCAGCTAAGATATTCCCTTGCCAATGGCAGATCAGTCTTCAGTCTTGCAGTTTCAATTCCTTCATCATTAAAGTTCACATAAACATCAACACGGCCCCGGGTATGGTAGAAGGAGATTTCCTTCTTTATTCTCTCCTCCCACCCGATAAAGCGTCTCGGGGCCTTAATGCTTATATCCTGGTATCGGTGATTGACAGCACGGAGCTCTACAATCCAAGAACATCCTTTGCTGCTTGCCTCTCCACGGCCGAAACCGGTCATACTCAATGGTCTTCCCATTACAACTCCTCGCGCTAAGCTTAAGCTACTGCTTTATTATTATATTAAATTTTGAAAAAATTCTTGGCCTTTTCTTTTCATTACTGATCTGTTTGTTACAGGTTCGGTTCATATTTTTTTATTAACAGAACCAACCTTTCTGCCAAACGCTCAGCAGAAAAGACCAGCGATTCCAGATCAAGAAAATCGAGAACATGATGATCAAAAAGAACCTTGACTTTTGCTTCAAAACCATCTTCAGGCTCTTCCTCCCAAAAAAGGAGAAATTGAGGGACCATGGGCAGAACCGGTACAACGAGCGAAGATGTAGCACTGGAACTTAATTCTTCTGGCCCGTCATAACCATCAAGCTGTCCCGCCAGAACCCTTAAAGTATTTGCTGGTTTGCCCGATAAGAGCTCGGCAATTCTTTTTTCACAGTAGGTTGATAATG
>JAFDCT010000061.1 GCA_019312695.1 Deltaproteobacteria bacterium
ATTTCATGAGGAATATTCTTCTAGAAGAATATTTTATGGATAAAGAGTCGGCCCGAAAAGCCATCCAGGCCCTGCCTTTTGCAATTACAGGTCAGGGTGAAGTCTTGCATGGCTTGAATCCTGCAACTTTTTATTATCGGTTGAAGCAGAACGATTAGAAAAACAATGTAAAAAAAATGGCAATATATTATGGCGTTGACCTTCCTAACCTACATGTTTTTTGCTGGTGGTATTGCTGCTATTCTCTATTCAATGGTGGCTTTATTTAGCTTGATGAATCATACTAGGGTACAAAAAGTCCTGTCTGGTAAATATTTAGCGGGAGCAGACATGCAGGCAAATGAGGGAGAGGCTTTTGCCGAGGCATTTTGGGAACGGGCAAAAGTTCTTTTGCAAAACGGGCGATTTGATGCTGCCATTGCCGATTGCAAACGCGCTTTAGAAATCAACCCGAACCATGCTGGTGCCAAAAGGCTTTGGGAGCATCTGTTTCCACCAGAGCTTATCTCGGCAGTTCCGGCAGGAAAAGCATTACTTTTTGCTGCAGAAGCAGAAAAGGCCTGCCATAAAGATGAGAAGGCGATCCATGGGTCCGAACCAAAACAGGCGAAATCTTTTTGCTCAGGTTAAACCGGCCATTTATCGTGCCACGGTATTTTTATGTCGTCATATTCTGCGGCAAACTGGACTAACCTTTCAATCTATTATTCAAACCTGCAGGCATTTTGACTTCAGAGTGTTTACAATTATTAAATTGACAGGCGGTTGGAATATTAATTATAGGTTATTTTATCAGGATTCTGGATGATATGAATGCCCGCCTTGTTTTAGACAAGCCTGAAAAAGTAATTATTTATCGAGTCTGCAGATAAATGTTTCTTGTTTTGAATTTTTTGGGAGAAATTGGATTGAGGACCTCTAGACCCATTCATAACCATTCCGTTAGGAAGTTTTACAAGGTTTTTTCTAACTATTTAGGATAAAAAGAGAAGCTGACTGATCAAAGGAACTGATTTTCTGGATTACATAAATATGCTGCAACAGATTTTTAACTCTGTTGACAATCAACAATCCATAGGATTTTTTTCTAAAGGCAGAATGTTATGTCAATGACAATATCCAAGAGAAAACACTTTGGCCAGCTGTCATTATCTTTTCAGAGTGAATGAATGGAAACAAGAAGAAAGATCAACAAGCAAATAGATATAGGGGACAGGCGAAGAACTGAACGGCGGAGTAATGCCGACAGGCGTTTAGGCTGGGGCAAAATTGAAGACCACCTGCTTCGAGGAACACTGGCTGCATCGGCTTCCATAACTTTTCAATTCAGTCGGCCGTTTACGATAATTCTTGGCTATGTAGATCTTTTGTTGAGCAAATCCAGGGAAAAAAACACAAAACAGAAACTTGTTATAATAAAAGAGCAATTAGAGATAATATCAGAGATACTCTCTGATTTCAGAGAAGTTGACAATTTTGAAACAAAAGATTTTGACGGTGTAGAAATTTTGGCAACAAAAAAACTGATGGAGGAGGAGCCAAAAAAACTGGGTCGTAAAACACTATGAGCCAAACTAAAGCTTCACCCTGATGTGTTGTCATGGCAAAGATGAATAACATGGAGGTATTGCTATTTGACAATACAACCGATCAGTCACCCATGATTGAAGAAATGCTTAAACAGATCGGTTGTATAGTTTCTTCGGTTATGATTGACTATGACTGCTTTGCAAAGCTCATAAACGGGAGATACGATCTGTTGCTATTTGATCATAGCATTCCAGATCTGGATGTTGCCGATTTTGTCAATCAGCTTGAGATAATTGATCCATGCATGTCCGTTGCCATGATGGTTACACTGCCAAGCAGATTTTATGAGGATAAATATGGCTGTTCAGGAATTGATTTCTTGCTTTTTAAGCCATTTGGATATGAAGAGTTATTGCTGTTGGTAAGGGAGGCTTTTCAATATTCCCTGAAATTAAAAGAAAACATCCTGAAAAGATGGGAATGAGCAATCCGTATTTCTGCTTTTGCCGCTTGGTAGGACAGCTTCTGACGTGATATTAACTGTAATTTTTTTGCAAAAAATATTTTAAAAACAAATTATTAACTATTGCAAACAACAAACCAAGGGAGGAAAAGATGAACAAAACAACGAAAAAAGATAGCAGCATAAAGGATTCCATCTCCAAGCTTTTCATACTGAGGGATTCGTGCCAGGGCACTTGTATGACTCAAAAAGACAACCCGAATATTATCTGGTTCGAGGGAGCGACTGTTTTACTTCAGCAGGGTGTTGACAGTCTGAAATCAGCGAAGGAGAAAAGCGATAGTGGTGAGAAAGACGCAAACAAAACATTTCGCAACAAAGTGAAGGAGACAGTTTCAAAATTAACTGTTTTACAAAGATCTGCGGTTGTCACGCGTGCAGATGATTTGGCTGAAAACGTTATCTGGTTTGAAGGTGCCGAATATATGATCTCTGATGTGATTAGTCAGCTGCAAAAGGCACTCCAGAAAACTGAGATCCAGGAAGTAACGCAAGCAGATGCCGACAGCTCTGAAAGTGATGAAGCCAAGCTTGGAAAAGAGGAAGAAGATGAGGAGGGGGAAGAGGAAAGCGAGACAGATGATGATGCCGCTAAAGCGAGAAAAAAGGCTGCCGCATAAATAAATATAAATCATTCGCCCCCCCCAAATTCTTAATTATTCACTTTTATGGGTTTGATAATTTTTTTTTAAAATTACTGCTGAAAGAGGGACACCTCAAACACTGGATTTTTCAACAGGCAATAAATACTTTGAGCAGCCAGGGACATTCGGTACTGAAATGCATGTAAACAGGGAAAAAGGAGTAGCGGGAATAATTTTTATGTTTTGGGAAAAACCTTGATATGCCACGGCTCAAAACGTACCCCCTTGAGGTTGGCTTTAGTATACCGTAGGCTAAAATATTCAAGGTCTTCAAGCTTTTTGAATACTTCTGTGGTCGTGAATTTCTCGGTGAAATTTAATATACCATACCCCATTTGGCCGACATCGAAATCCGCGATACCGTGATACGAATATCCAGGGGGTGCTAATGAGCGGGACGCCAGGGAAAGATTGCCTTTATTGGCCTCAGCCTTGTCAAGGAATAACAGAAACTGCTTGACAACACCCCTTATGCCCGAGGTTAGATACAATTTGTCTCCCACATTGTTCCTAAGCTTTTTGTATATTTCATGTGAAATGCCACGATACACATAATTTCCCGTGTCAGGAATTTTTACTGCATCGTTTTTATCGATGCAGTAGGTCATTTTGTCTATGGGCTTTTCACCGATAAATCCATAGACAGAACTGTCCGTGTAGAAAATCCTTTCAAGAAAGTCCAGCTCCTTTTTGGTAAACTCACCAACATCAGAATAATGGCGGGCAATGGCGAGGCCATCGTCAAAACCCAAGAGGTGAAAATTGCCATGCCGTAGCATGATCTCAAGCCTCTTGAGACGTGACACACATGAACAAAGTACTGGAAGAAGCTCTTTTTCAACATAGATATCATCAGGAGACGCCTGGTCAAAAT
>JAFDCT010000062.1 GCA_019312695.1 Deltaproteobacteria bacterium
AAGAGATATTGGGAGAAAAAAGGTGGAGGTGATTTTACTCCTGAATAACAGGACCGGCGAGACCAGCAGCAAAAAGATTGACAGGGTCTTCATTGCCATCGGTTATGAACCGACGGTTGAGTTTGCCCTTAAAACAGAGGTCAAGCTGACCGTAGACGGTTTTATCAAGTGTGATGCCAATCACCGGACAAACATTTCTGGAATCTATGGGGCCTGCGATATGGAGGGGGGACTATAAACAGATCGTTACCGCTGCTGGTCAGGAAGCCGGTGCGGCAGTGACCATATTTGAGGACCTTGTCACACCATACTGGAAAACCGGGCACAGCAAAAAATAAGCATCGGCTCTTTTCTCTCCTGAGAAAAAGTTATTTCAGCAGTGTTTCGAATTCGGCCTCCAGCGCCTCAACGAGGGCCTGAATTTCCTCCCAGTGCGGATAGAGGCGTTCAAGTCTGCGCTCAAGGGAACTGTATTCCTTGCTGCACTCGGCAAATTTTTCCTGATCCTGATAAAGCTGGGGATCTGCCATCAGCTGCTCCATCTCCTTCTTGCGCGCCTCCAGCTTCTCAATCTCGTTTTCAGCCTGCTCAACCTCATTTTTCAAAGGCCTGAGCTTTCTGCTTTTCTCCTGCCTTATTTTTGCCTGCTCCTGCCTGGCCGCCTTGCCTTTCTGCTTTACGGTTGCTTCTTCCTGGTCCGCATTACTGCCGACTTCTTCTTTCTGCTTAATATCCGCAGATGCTGCAAGGTTCTTCAGTTTATACAGATAATCGTCAATATTACCCTCATAAAGCGTGGCGCGGCCCTCTCTTATTTCCAGCACCTTATTAATAAAACCGTTAACAAAATGCCGGTTGTGCGACACGACAATTATGGTGCCGTCATATTGTGACATGGCCTCCTGCAGGACTTCCTGGGAATTCATGTCGAGATGGTTTGTGGGCTCATCGAGTATAAGAAGATTGGCAGGCTGCACAATCATCTTTGCCAGGGCCAGCCTGCTTTTCTCGCCACCGGAAAGGACCTGCACCATCTTGTCCACCTCTTCACCCCTGAACAGGAAGGTGCCGAGAAGGCTGCGCACCTCGGTAACCGTCATATCTCCGGCAACCGCCGACAGGGTCTGGAAGGCTGTAAGACCCGGCGCAAGCTCCTGGGCTTGGTGCTGGCCGAAGTACGATATCCTGACATTATGCCCCAGCTTTACCCGGCCCGAGTCAGACTCTTCGAGTCCGGCCAGTATCCTCATCAGGGTTGACTTTCCGGCTCCGTTCACCCCAACGACAGCCATTTTATCACCACGCTGCAGATGAAACGAGATATCAGCGAAAACCTTTGTGTCGGCATAACTCATGCCCAATTTTTCAACGGCCAGTGCCTGGCGGCCGCTCGGAGCAGCTGGTGGGAAATGGAAGGCTACCCCATGTTCTGTTTCCGCCAATTCAATACGATCCATGCGCGCCAGTTGCTTGAGGCGGCTCTGCACCTGTTTGGCCTTGGTGGACTTGGCGCGAAACCGCTGGACAAACCTCATGGTCTGGCGAATCTGGGCCTGCTGATTATCATAAGCCGCTTTCTCGACCTGCAGCCGTATTTCCCTGTCCGCAATATATTTTGAGTAGTTACCCTTAAAGGCTGTCAGCCTGCCGAGGCTCAATTCCCAGGTTGTTGTGGTAACCTGGTCAAGAAAGGTCCTGTCATGGGAAATGATCACCATCCCGCCGTCATAGGTCAGGAGAAAATTTTCCACCCAGGTCAGTGAATCAAGATCAAGGTGATTGGTCGGCTCATCAAGGAGCAGTAAGTCCGGCAGGGCAAGTAACAGCTTGGCCAGCATCAACCTCATGAGCCAGCCGCCGCTCAGGGAACTGCTCGGCCGGTCAAAATCTTCCACGGAAAACCCCAAACCCATGAGCACCTTTTCTATCTGGGACTGCACCCTGAATATATCTATTCTTTCCAGCCGGTGCTGCAGTTCTCCCTGCTGTTTGAGCAGGTTGCTGTATTCCGTGTTTTCAGGACTCACGGCTGCCAGTTGCCTGTTTATCTCATCCAGGTCCTCCTGCAGAACCAGAGCCTCGGCAAAGGCGTTTTCCGCCTCCTGATAAATAGTCCGGCCGGTGTCAAGCGCTGTGGCTTCCTGGGGCAGATAAGCCACGCTGAAACGTTTCGGCCGGTTAACTACGCCGGGGTCTGTCTCCGTAATGCCGCAGATGATCTTCAGCAGGGTTGACTTCCCGGCACCATTGACACCAACCAAACCGATGCGGTCATTATCATTGATCCTGGCCGAGACACTGTTGAACAGATGTTTATCGCCGTAGCGTATATCAAGGTTGTTAATGGTGAGCATAAAATTTAAGGGTTCAAGGAGTCTAGGGTTCAAGGGGCCCAGGATTCAAAAGCCGTGGGGTCAACAAACAAGGACTGTATTTCTTGCCTGATCCTTATTAAAGACCACTTCAACATTTTCCAGCAGGCCAAGTACTGTCAATCGCTTGATGTTGGTATTATCCGGACCGCGAAAAGCGGACTCATCAGCTGCAGCGATGTGCAGATATTTTCCCTGCCTGCCTTGTTCCGACTGCAGGATTTTTCTTGTTTTCTTGTAAAGATTTCTGGCAATGACAAGCTCGCCGAAGGCTGGATGATAGGGCCCGGCCACCACCTTTTCCGCAAGTTCTGCCGAAGACTGCAGCCCCAGGCGCACCACCCTGATATTTTGTTCATCAAAAACAGCTTTCATCCTGCAGCTGAGAGCTACCGCCCCGGCTAATGACAGTGGTTTATATTTTCTGTCCCGATACAATTTTTCCAGGCCGCTGCCCTTTATTACAAGGACAGGGTATATCCTGACAAAATCAGGCTCAAGCTCAGCTGTTTTTCTTGCAGTTGCCATCACCCTGGCGCAATTATCAGCCGGCAGGCCGCACATCAACTGGGCCCCAACAATAAATCCTTTGCCTTTTAGCAACTTTATGGCTTCCTGCGCCTGCAGCACGGAATGACCTCTGATGCTTGCGTCTAGTACATCCTGATGAAGGGACTGAATGCCGAGTTCCACAATGCTGACTGAATGTTCCTTTAAGAATCCTGCAATTGTTTCATCAATATAGTCAGGTCTTGTTGATATCCTGATAAAATCTACTTCTTTGTTCCGGATAAAAGGGTTCACACTTTCAAGAAGTTCCCGCTGCCTCTGTTGCGGAAGACCTGTGAAACTGCCACCATAAAATGCGACCTGCACCCTTTGTTTTTTTTCTTTCCGGGGCCGCTGCAGCCAAAGTCTTATGGTTGTTTGTACAGCCTCAGGTGTAACAGGTTCGCTCTCCACCCTTGCATTTCCGGTTATGGTGTACTGGTCGCAGAATATGCAGCGATGCCGGCATCCCTGGTGCGAAATAAAAATTGGAATTACGAGAGGTTTCATGAGGGCAGGACTTTCCTTACAAAAATTAGGTTGAGAGAATAAACCGTCAGAGCTCCTCTGGAATCACTCATTTCCCAGTAATCCATCCCACCATGAATCAATATTTTCAAGGGCATTTTCTGCTGCCTGCTGTTCAGCAATTTTCTTACTGCTGCCAATACCGGTGCCTAGGGTCTTTTCCAAAAACCTGACCGAGACTGTAAATTGCTTGGCATGATCAGGCCCCTGTTCATCGTTAAGGTGATAGGTCGGGGCCCGGTTAAACTGCTCCTGCAGCCTTTCCTGCAGCAGGCTTTTGGGATCTTCAACAAAGATTCCTTCCATCCTGTCAGCAAGCAGCGGTTTAAACTGGCTGTTGATAAACTTAAGGGTACTTTCATATCCACTGTCAAGATACATCGCGCCGATAAGCGCCTCGAACGTGCTCGAAAGTATTGATGCCTTTTTCCTGCCGTGTGAAGCCTCTTCCCCTTTACCAAGCATGAGAAAGCCGCCAAGATTAATATTTTTGGCCATCCGGGCGAGGGTTGACTCGTTGACCAGCCCGGCCCGCATTTTTGTCAGCTCACCCTCCCGGGACCTTGAAAACAGATGGAAAAGCATGTCGCTGACAGCCAGATCAAGAACCGCATCCCCAATAAATTCGAGCGTTTCGTTGTTCTGGCTCCCCTCAAGCTGTTCAAACCCATATGAACTGTGGATCAGGGCCTGCTGCAAAAGGTTAACGTCGGAAAACTTATGCCCCAGTAATACTTCCAACTCTCTGAGTTTATTATTATTTTTCTGTGCCAGTTGCGGAATGGTATCCATGGTCCAATTGTAGCCCAATTGTATTACCCATATGAAGGCTGACAATTTCCTCTTGTCAAAAAAATTATTCTATGTTTAAGATGATCGCTCTGTGAAATCATGCTATGATTTCATGATAAAGGGCGGCGTAGCCAAGTGGCTAAGGCAGCGGTCTGCAAAACCGTTATTCACCGGTTCAAATCCGGTCGCCGCCTCCAAGTAAATTCAAGGGGTTAGCCATTATTGGTTCTACCCCCTTTTTTTATCCTGTTGCAGATCGGTTGCGAATGGTTGAGCTTTCTAACATTCTTTTATCCAATTCGTCAATGTCAGAAACACTCAGTTTCGGCATCCATTTATAGTATGTTCAGTATGTAATATCAGGTAAACTATGTCCCATCTCTTTGCTAACCTCTGCAGTGAATGATCTTTGCTGGGTCGAGGGGTAGCATAAATATGCCTCATATCATGGGGGTGTCTTCTTTCTAAGCCTAATTTTTCAACTGCTTTATTCCATACTCGTTGTACAAAGTTACCATAATTCAAATAACTGCCATCTGCATTGAAGAAAACCCATTATGGTTTAACATCCCAACCATTCTTCAATTTAACTTTTCTGTCACTAAAAACAAGTAAAGGTTGCCAGTAGATATAACAACCTTTCAAGAATCATTTGCGGGTTAACAGATCAGATATTAGCAAAAACTTTAACACAAGGCTCAGCCGCGGAGATCAGCCGTCTGCTGGAGCAACTTTTGGGCCATTAGCTTCGTATCCTTCGTGGAAAGTAACGGTGCCCTGCGGCGTGTGACCGTTGAAAGACACAGACAAAAAGACATCGGGTGGAACTCCCTCCAGCACAAGTCCCGGCATGTTCTCAAACCCGAATTTCCTGTAGTAGTCAGGATGTCCAACTACGCAGCAGCCTTTGGCACCTAAGTCTTTCAATTGTGCTACACCCTCCTGTATCAGTGCCTTGCCAACACCCTTCCGCTGGTATTCCGGTAACACTGAAACAGATACTAGTCCGTACCAGTGCTTAGTGTCGTCCGAGATTGACACAGGGGAGAACGCAATATGTGCAACTACACAGCCATCAATTTCAGCAACAAGAGATAAACTCAAGGCTTTTGCTGCACGTAATGCCTCGATGATGAATTGCTCCGTGTGGTTGCTTATCTCTAGAGTTTTGAAAGCCGCAACGGTAATTTCGGTTATGATGCTAACTTCAGCATCTGTCTCGCTTCTAATTATGATCGCGGGGTTCCTGGAAGTCACGTTTCTGTTTTAGGCCAACAATTTATTATTCATAAAATTTGATATATCTTGCCACAATCTTGTGTTTTTGTAATACAAAATTTAACTCAATATATTCACTGGCAATCTTGATGATCTAGTAACAATTCACGACTGTAAAGAGCAGTCTTTATAGTTGGCACTGCCCTGTATATAAAAGAAAAACCCCCGATAAAACAGGGGGCAATGGATAGGTTTTTTCTGCTTGACACTGTCAGACATATCAGCAGATATCGTAAGTCGTTAACTTGCCGTTTAGAATTGGTTTACAACAGGTTTATGTTTTGGTTCAGAAAGAAATTCTGTATGCTTTAACTGAAATTTTGCCTTACTCAACGGGGATATCATCTTTATACACGGTAGTATCTATTATCTTTCCACCATAGCCTCTAGTAATAAAAACTCCATCCTTCTTGCCGTTTTTGTAATACCCTTCTAGCCTTATAGGACCACCTTTAGGATAAAATTTCGTGTAGGTTCCATTTAAAATAAATTTGCCTTTTGATATATGATAATAGTATTCCTCTAACAAGTGGCCATTCTCAAAGTCTTGACAACAGATTTTACCTCCTTCCATATAAATTATTATGTGATCAAGTTCGCCATTGTCATTATAATCTTTATCAATTAGTAAATTCTTATGAGTTATATTTTCGGTTGAAATAATTCCGTTCTTATAATTTATAACATGAGTGTGATTTTCTTTGATGTGGGTAATATCGGAGATTATACCATTCTCATCAAAGGATTCACTTTTTACAACTTTACCGTTTACCAGCTTCCTAACTAATTTAATCTTACCATTTGGATGTTTGACTACTACCGTTCCATTAAAACTCTCACCCAATTCTGCGATATCAAAATCATCTTTAACTTCTGTATAATCT